>JAITTC010000129.1 GCA_031287285.1 Christensenellaceae bacterium | reverse complement strand
AAGGGGCTGATCGCAGCCCTTTCCGGGCTCTATGCCGCCTTTACGCTGCTTTGGGGGCTTAACTATTACCGCCTGCCCTATGCTTCCATCGCGGGGCTCGACGCAAGACAGTCGAGCGCAGGGGAGCTGCAAGAGCTCTATCTGGAGCTTAGCGCCCAGGCCAATTCGCTGCGGCTTTCGCTTTCGAGGAGCGGCGCGCAGGCCCTCGCCATGCCCGGCAGGGCAGCGGTGCTGGGCTTCGTGCCAAGGGCCTACGACGCTTCTGCGGCGGGTGCGCCTTGGCTGCAAGGGACTTATGGCGCGCCCAAGGCGGCGCTGCTTTCGTACCCCCTGGCCAAGCTGCAGATCTCGGGCATCTTTTCGCCCTTCACGCTGGAAGCCCATGTAAACCGCTATGAGTCGCCCCTGCTGCTGCCCGCCACCGCCTGCCATGAGGCGGCGCACCAGCGCGGCTTTGCCCGCGAAGATGAAGCAAACTTCATCGCCTATTTCGTCTGCGTGCGCAGCGGCGAGCCCTATTTTGCCTATTCCGGCACGCTGCTGGCGCTGATGCACGCGGGCTCCGCTCTCGCGGGCGCGAACCCCGCGGCTTACGCGAATCTGCGCGCCGGGCTTTCTTCCGGGGTAAACGCGGACCTTGCAGCCTATTCCAAGAATTGGGCGCCCTTTGAGGGCAAAGCGGCCGAAATTCACGAAAGGGTCAACGACGCTTACCTTCGGGCCAACGGCCAAAGCGAGGGCGTGCGCTCCTACGGGCGCATGGTCGATCTTCTGCTGGCCCTGCGCCGCGCGGGATAGAGAAATTATTTTATTCCCCCGCAAGGTCGAGCCAATAGCTCACCGGCCTGTATTCGCCGCCCCTTTCGTAATACGCCATCAGGATCAAGGCGCTTTCATCGGGCGATGCAAAGACGGAGTTCGAGCTTAGCCTGCCAAGCTCCTTGCCCTCGCCGCTTAAAACGTCGAAGGCGTGCAGCGCCACCGGATACTCCGGCGTTTCGCCGTCGCCGGTGAGGTAATACAGCGTTTGGCCGCTTAGGCTGAAGCAAAACGCGCCGAGGGGCCTGCCGCTTGAAACCTCCACGTCTTCCTCTTCGCCGCCCGCGAACCTTCGCAGCGTCAAATGGCTGAGCCTTGCATCCTCGCCGCCCTCCTCATAGCCAACCAGCGCGGCAAAAGCCCCATCCGGCGAAAGGAGCAGGGCATCGCTGCCGGCCGCAAAGAGCTCGCGCTCGGCGGTTTCGACGCTGACGCGCAAAATATCGTCGGTTTCGTCGGCAAAATAGACGAAGGGCCCCGCGCACAGCACGCTGCCATAGCTGCCCTGCCGCTCTTCAAGGGCGGAAACCGGGCTTTGCTCGCCGCCCTCCAGCCCTGGGTCGTAGACCATCAGCTGCACGACGTCGTCGCCGGTCATGGCGTAAAGCTTGCCGTTTTCATTCCAGGCAAAGTCCGCCGTGTAGTCGCCAAAGCCCTTGCCCGAGAGCAATTCCAGCCCCTTATTTTCTATGTTATAAACATAGCTCAGCCGCATGCCGTTGAGCTGCTCGATCAGGGCGAGGGTATCGCCCTTTGGCGAGAGCGCTGCCTTTTGCAGCGAGGAAAAGCGCCCTTCAAACAGGAGCTTTCGGCTGCCGTCGCGGCTATAGAGCCAGAGCTCTTCGTAGGGCTCGCCCTCTTCATCGGTGCCCGGGCAGGCCATCACCGCCGTGCGATCGTCCGCCCAGCAAAGGAATCTGGCATCCAGCGCGAAGATCCTTGCCTCCTTCACGCCATCCTGCGTCTTCATCGCGCCAAGAAGCTTCAGCGCCTTGCGCGAAGCCACCGGCGTAAAAGGCGGATTCTGGCCGGCCGCGATGAAGACCACGCTCGATGTCGCGTCCGCATCCGCGGCGCTCAGCTCTTCCTCGAGCTGAAGCCTTGCCGCGTCTGCCTCTTCGAGCGAGCGGAAGCCCGCCGTCAGGTAAGAAAGCGAGAGGAGATCGTCGCAAAGCGCCGGGGCCATGCCCATTTCTCGGGCGAAGGGGGCGCTTTCGCCCGTATAGGGGAGCTGCAGGGCGTAGTCGCCGCCCTCCTGCTCCATCGCGTCCGCCCTGGCTAAAAGGGTCAGCTTATCGCCCTGGGTTTTGATCTTATAGGCGACGCCCCCGAGAAACTGAAAGTAGATTTCGAGCTTTTCGCCCGAGCTTTCGTAAAAAACGCCCTGAAAGATGCCGATCGGCTCAAAATCCTGCCCGGCAAAGTCCGGCCGCACGCCTGGGAGGGTCACTCGCAGCCGCGCCGGGGAAGAAAGGCCGTCCACCGCATAGGTGGGGACGCCCTGCCCCTCCGCAAAGCTGAGCTCCAGCAGGTATTCCTCCTGCTTGCGGCTGACCGCGAGGCTTCGCAAGCTGCCGCCCTCGCTCCCGCCCCCGGCAAGGCCCTGGCTCAGCGCGTAATAGCCTGGAATTTCGGAACCCGGCGCCTGCGTCTCCGGCGCCGCGGCCGGAATGGCCTGGCAGCCTGGAAGCAAGGCGCTCAGAATAAGGGCCAGGATGAAAAAGAATGAGCTTAATCTGTTGCGCATCGGAAGGGCCTCCTTTTGCGCTTGTTTTCACTGTGCGCTTCTTTTATCATACAGGAAAAGCCCCTTGAAGTAAACCAGAAGGAGTGCTTGGGTCATGACCGATCATCACATCCACCTTGAAAACAGGCCCTATACCCTCGAAGCGCTCGGCGAGTTCTGCGCGGCCGGGGCGGCGCGGGGCCTTGAGGAGCTTTGGCTGCTCGAGCACTGCTATCTCTTTGCCGAGTTCCTGCCCATGTACGAGGGGCTTCGCGCGGCAAACCCCTTCATCGACGGCTGGCTTCACAAAAAGGGCGGCACGCGCAGCCTGAAGGGCTACCTTTCGCTCGCCGAGCAGGCGAGGAACGCTGCCCTTTCGCTGCGGCTTAAATTCGGCTTGGAAATTTGCTACTTTGAAGGGCAAGAGGGCTTCGTTCGGGCGCAAACGGGCCCTCTTGCGCTCGACTTCTTGCTGGGCTCCGTGCATTTTGTGGGCGACTTCGCCTTCGATCACAGCGCGGAGCTCTGGCAAGGCCGCGATGTGGACGAAATCCACCGCGGCTTTTTCAAAACCAGCCTCGCGCTGGCCGGTTCCGGCCTTTTTAGCGGCCTTGCTCACCCGGATTCCATCAAGATCTTCGGGCACAGGCCAAGCTTTGACCCAAGGCCCCACTATCAAGCCCTTGCGAGGGCGCTTTCGCGCGGCGGGCTGTATGCCGAGCAAAACAGCGGCGTCTTTCGGCGCGCCGGAGGCGAGCTGGGCCTAAGTCCCGCCCTGCTGGCCGCGCTGCGCGCCGAAAACGTGCTCGTTTTTCTGGCTTCAGACGCGCACGTGCCGAAGGATGTGGGCGCATGCTTCGAAGCGCTGGCAGGGCTCTAATCGCCGTGGAAGGATTGATTTGCCCCTCTGATTTTACCCATAGGTGCGCTGCGCCGCAGCTTTTAGCGGCGCCCCAAGGCAAGGCTTCTCGAAAATCCGGCGGGGTTGTAGAGCGGCACTTTCCCCCTCATTTTGTGGCCGGAATCGCAAAAAAATCCATCTAATTACCGCTGGGCTAGCTTTCGGCCATATTCAGCTGCGCTCTTATTCCCAATTTCAAGCAAAAAGAGCGCATTTCAGCGCGCATAGCCCATGATTCGGGGCTTTGGGCGCTTTTTTATGCCGCCCTTCAAGGCAAAAAGGAACCGTTTTAGGCAGGGTCACATAGAATGAAATGGATTCCACTTTTGAAAGGAGCGAAGGCCAAAAATGCCCTTCATTTACGATACAAAACCGAATCGTGCGGGTTGCTGCCCGAGCTGCGGCAGCTGCGGTGGCTGTGGCTGCGGCGTGCCCGGCCCTGTTGGCCCACAAGGCCCTATGGGCCCGCAAGGCCCGACAGGCGCAAACGGCGCACCGGGCATCACAGGCCCGCAGGGCCCCGAAGGGCCGCAGGGCATCCCGGGCGCGCCGGGCACCCCAGGCCTGACCGGCCCGGAAGGCCCCGCGGGGCCTCAGGGCATCCCGGGCGTACCAGGCGCCACAGGCCCGCAAGGCCCGGCAGGCTTTGGCTGCACCCAAATCATTCTGGGAACCGCCGTAACCATCCCCACCAACGACACAAGCCCCTCCTTCGCGAGCTGCCCAGC
>JAITTC010000034.1 GCA_031287285.1 Christensenellaceae bacterium | reverse complement strand
ACTGACGTTTGCGCTGATATGAACGGCGTAGTTGCGCTGGGTGCCGAATACGAAATCGCCCTCCAAGGAGCTGTTGGTAACGAAGTTGCTCCCAACGGCAAAATCCGCAGCGGCGACCTTCAGCGCGCCGGCCGGCGTCGCCACATAGAGCATGGGGGGCTGAATGGTTTCGAAGGTGGAAGCCAGAACCCACTGATCATCGGGCGCCGCAGGCGCAAGACCGCTGAGATTGTGCATCTGCAGCTGCACCGTCAAGATGTGGGTGGTGTTGTCGTAGCTGGTTGTGTTCACCGTCCAGTAGTCGATGAAAGCCGCGCCCGCGGTGGTGCCGCTGTTGGCGGCGTCATACGCGGCCTGCACCTTGGCTACGCTGAACTCGCTTGCATCCACCGTAACCTTGGGGTCAAGCTGAAGGGTCAGGGTTAAGTAGCCCGCCATCAAGACCTCGTTCCAGGGCGTACCAGTAGGCGAGAAGGTGAAAGCCGCTTTCATCAAATTGAACGAAGACCAGATCTGGTTCATATTCAACGTCGTGGCATACTGAAAGGGGTAGTCCCCGCTGGTTTTCTGCGTTAGGTTAAGGGGGCTGACGGCATCCTGAATATTGCCGGTATACGCTGTGACGGTGATCGGCGGGGCGGCAGGGATGATGGTGGCGCCCGTGTTTGGCGTGACGATTGCCCCAGCCGTGCTCAAGAGCCCAAGGCCCAATACGGTCATGCAAAGGAGCGCGGCTAGGATGGGAAGGCGGTTTTTCATGAGGGTCCCTCCTTTCAAAGGGGAAGATATAGGGTGAAGTCCGGTCTTTTCGGAGCATAAAGCGATAGGAAGGAGTTCAGAGGCTAAATTTGACGGCGGCGGAAGAGCGTGATGGCTCTTCCCTTGATTTCTTTGATCGCAATGGGGCCAAAATCGCGCGAATCGAGCGAATTTTCGCGCCCGTCGCCCAGGATGAATACGCTGCCCTCGGGGATTTTCAGGGGGTAGGCGGCCAGATCGCTGGCAAAGCTTGGGTAGAAAACCGCTTCCTGCTGAACGGCCCCGTTGAGGAGGAATTGGCCGCTCTCGCTGAAGGAAACCGTATCGCCTGCCACGGCGACGATCCTGCCGACCCGCTCTTGATCTTCCGCCCGGTAAAGCACCACCTGCCCGAGCTGGCTTAGGCCGCCCAGGCGATAATATAAAAGAAGATCCCCATCCTTCAGGCTCGGGTACATGCCCGCGCCGCGCATGGGCGTGAAGCCGAACACAAAGCCGAAGAGCAGGAAGAGCGAAGCCGCGAAAATGGCTGCCTTGATGAGAAGACTGCGCATTTCGCGGGCCGGATCCTGGGCGGGGCCGCCCGAAACCAGGACCATCGACCTTGGGTAGCGCTTCTTGCCCGGGTAGGATTTGGCCAAAATCTCGTTTTCGACCCCGCCCAGCGTGATGACCGGCGGCGGGGAAGCGTCAGAATCCGGGCCAAGCTCCGGCGGGGAAGGGCCCCAGATCTGCTGGCGGCCGATCTCTTTGGAAGGGTGCGTGCCCTTCGATTTTTCCGCCATGCGGGCTGTGCCTCCCTTAAAAAGAGAATCGGCTTGGGGTAAACCTGCCGCGCATCGCTGCGCAGCCTCGACTATCCCTTGCCCCAGTATACGTAAGTGAGGCGGTTTATGCAATACGATTTTTGGGTGAATGGAATGCAATTTGAACGATTCATGAAAAAAAGGGAGGATTTTTTATTGCCGAAACGACCCGGGAAATATAGACGAATTGTAAAGCATACATCAAAAAAATGGCTATTTCATCGAAGAAACAACATATTGGAAACAACTTGAAAAAGAGGCGGAGCGAGCGGCTTCGCCTCTTTTTTTGAGCATGCGCTGGCCCACGGCTCAGCTTGCGGTCCGGTATTTGGTCTGTGCATAAAGCTGGTACGAGAGCTGGCTCATGCCGGTGGCGATTACGCCCTGCACGATGCCCTGCACCAGCCAGGCGCCGATGTCGGCCCCGCCTTCGTAGGTCACCAAGAGCCCGGCCAGCACGCCGATTCCGCTTAAAATCCAGGGGATCATCCAGGTTTTTACCCCGGGCGTCAGCTTTAGAAGCTTCCCGATGATCACCAGGCAAACCGGCATTAAAACCATCGATTGCACCAGCGCGCCCGAGAGCGTCGCGAGCACATCACCCATTGGCCCCGCCTCCTTTAAATCTTGCCGCGTTTATTTTCGCTTACGCCACAAGGTTTATGCGGGGAGGAAGCGGCTTATGCCTCTTCTGCATTCATCAGGCTAGCTGTATTGAATCCGGATTTCGCCAAAGCTCGCGTCGCCGTTCAGGATGAGCTTTGGCGCGCCCTCTGCGGGCCGGTTTTTGGAGGTGAAATCCTTCACGGCACCAAAGCCCGCGCCGAGGTTGTTGACGATCTCCCACTCCTTGGGCACGAAGAGCTGCATCGCCCCAAAGCTCGCGTCCATCTGGATTTGGGCCTGGCCATCCTTCAGGGTAACCTGGTCGAAATACACCAAAAGCTCGCCGAAGCTGACCGATAAGCGGCCGCTTTCAAGGGCATCCGCATGGAGGAAGCGGCTGGTCTTGCCAAAGCTCAGCTGGATGTAGGGGTGGTTCTCGTCCGTGCCTTCGCTCAGGCTCGTGTGATCGTTCCAGTCGCCGTCTGCCCCGTGGTGCCAGGCATGCTCGCCCTTGCGGTGAAAGATCGCTTCAAGCCCAAGAAAGAGCAGGAGGGCGGAAACGCCGAGCACCCAAAGCTCGATGATTGGCAGGCCTAGGCTGCCGTGCCAAAGCCAATAAAGCCCGGCGAGCGGGAAGACCAGGCCGAAGAAGCCGTGCCAGCTGACCAGGCTTTGGATGAAGAAGCCCACAAGGGCGATGCTCAAAAGAACATTCAGGACGTTGATGCCGCTTGGGACGGTGTTTGTCATCTCTGAAAACACCAGGAAGGCGGCGCCCAGGATCAGCGCGATGCCCCAAAACCAGTTTCCGTTACGTTTCATGGCCGATGCCCCTTTCGTTCAGGCGCTCTTTGAGCGCCCGGTAATAGCGGCGGGAGAGGAAGACCTGCTTGTGCGAGCCGGTGAAGCGCACCAGGCTGGAAGAGCTCAAGTCCCTCGTGATGGAGTAGACCTGCGCGAGGTTCACGATGCAGCCCTTCGAGGCGCGGATGAAGGCGCGCGGCAGCGTCTCTTCCAGCTCGTAAAGCCTTTGGCGCACCCGGAAGGCGTCGCTGCCCGTGTGGGCAAAGACCGCATCGCCATCGGTTTCGAAGAAGAGCAGGTCTTCGAGCGGGAAGAAGTACTCCTCGCTGCCCTTGAAGAAGCTCAGCTTCGGCCCGCCGGCCTGCTCCAGAATGAAGCGCTGAATTCGCCGGATTGTTTCGTCCGCGCTGCGGCAGAGGATGTGAATCTCGTCCTCATAAAGGCCTGGATCCAGCTCAATGTGCAGCTTCAAACGGCTTCATCTCCCTTGCGGCCCTGAGTATAGGCAGGGCCCCGTAAAATGAAAAGCGGCATGGCGGCAAACGGTGCGCGACGCCCCCTAAGCGGTTGATTTTTGGCCCTAAGGGGTTTCCTTCCTGCGGATCAGGCGCAAAAGAAAGGCTTCCATCCTCTCGCCATAGCGGGCCGAAAGAACGAAGAGCAGCACGGAGAGCGCGATCAAAATCCCCCAGCCCCAGGGGGGCAGGCTGAACGCGCCGGAACCCACCAGCGCGCTGAAGATGAGGCCCCAGGGCCTGGTCAGCGCGCACATCAGCGCGAAATACCCGAAGGAATAGCCGCTAAGCCCCGCCAGCAGGCAAAGAAGATCGTCTGGAAAGAAGGGAAGGAGGAACATCATCGTCAAGGTCATTCGCTGCTTTTGGGCGATGAGCGGCAGGTATTTATCGACGACGGCAGGGGGAGCGAGCCGCTCGACCAGCGGCCTGCCAAAGCGCCGCCCGAGCCAAAAGGCGGCCAAAGAGCCTAGGAAAATGGCCGCGGAGGAATAGAGCAGCGCGGGCCAGAAGCCAAAGAGCGCCCCGCCTGCCAGGGTGGTGACATTGCCGGGGATGGGCGCTGCGATCACCTGCAAAAACTGCAAAAGCATGAAGACGGCCGGGCCTAAGGCGCCGAAAGAGGCCACATAGGCCTGTAGGGCCTCGGCCGACTCAAAGATAGCCAGATAACCCTTCGCGTCGAGGTAAAAATACAGGGCGGCCAGGGCGCCCAGCCCTAAAACGGTCAAGGCGAGGGCGAAAGCGCGCTTTTTGCGCAGATCTTTGGCGGGAAGCTCGGCCATGTTGGGGTTCCTCCTAAGGGATTTTCTTTGTGTGTTGGTCGGGGCGCGGCGGAATGCGTTTTGTGGCGGGAGCGCCGTTTGTGTGGAGAGGATAACGGGATTCATGCGGGGTTTACGGGGTTTTTGGAACGGAAACGGTCGTGGAAAGGGAAGGAGTTCAGGCGTTTTTTGTGCAAGGCTTAAGAGCTCGG
Organism: Christensenellaceae bacterium; assembly: GCA_031287285.1. GTDB lineage: Bacteria > Bacillota > Clostridia > Christensenellales > UBA1750 > JAITGM01. The sequence continues at coordinate 4,927 of JAITTC010000034.1, read as the reverse complement.
GCGGCAAAGTGGCTAGAAAACGACGAAACGCCGTTTTTTCGCAAGGCGCGGCCTATGAATCGAGGATCAGCCCCGGCGCGCACAGCAGGGGTTCGCGCAGGCTCATGTAGCCGGAGAGCCCTTCGATGGTGTAGCCCTCGCAGAGGAACTGCAGGCGCTTCACCGGGCCAAGCTCGGTGAGCGAGTTGGTTAAGGCGTAGCAAAGCGCCTGCTCCTGCCGCATCGAGAGGGAAGAGAGCGCCTGGGCGCCGGAAGCGCTCAGGTTCAGGATCATCAAATCGCCAAGCCGGCCGACGCCCAGCAGCATCTCGGGCGAAAAACCCATGGGGAAGGGGCTTTCAAGGCCGCTTTCGCCCGGCAGGGGGCCTTCGAGCAGTGAAAGGGCGACGGCCCTTGGAACGGAGCCCGAGCGGCCGATCGCGCGGGTGACGGGCCGGAGCCTGCCGCTCCCCGTGGGCAGATAGACGGTGACCTGGCGGCCGATATAGGGTTCCGCCTGCGCGCGGCGGATCTCGGACTCGCCGCCCAGAGAGAATTCCCGCCCGCCGCACGACAGGCGAAGGCCGGCCAGCGCGGGCACAAAGCCGGTGAGGCTCAAGGCGATGGCGGCCGCGGCCAGCTCGCCGCTTTCGTCTTGCAAAAGAGCCCCAGCCGGGAGCTTTAAATCGAGCAGCCTTTCGCTCGACTCGAGCGCGAAGCTGAAGGAGGGCGCTTCGGTGAGGCTGAGATCGCGGGGGAGGACGGGCCGCAGCCCCGCGCTCTTCGGGCCTTGCGCAAGGGCCGCAAAGAGGTTCTTGGCATAGTCCTGCGACGAGGAAAAGAAGATGCGCCTCAGCTCCGGCACCAATTTTTGGCCGTTTTCGGCCAGGAAGTACAGGGTGACGTCCCGCGAAAAGCCGGAGGGGCTATTGTCGTTCTGGTAGTTCTGCCAAAGGCTTTGCAGATCGCCGTTGAAGCGCGGCATCGCGCCCAGCGGAATGCCGAAGCCAAAGCTCGAATACACCCTGCCGTTCAAGAGGATGTTGACGCGCTCGATTTCGCCGAGCTCGCAGAGCGTGTTGGCCACGGCCACGTAAAGGTCGAAGATCTCGCGGGAATCCAGGCCGTCGAACTCGCCGCGCAGGTCTACCGTGGCGATGGAAAGGCAAAGATCAAAGCTGGAAACGCGGACGGAGGCGCCCTGCGGGTAGGGCGAGAGCAGGCCTTCTTCGCCAGGGTCCCGGCCAAGCTCGCGAAGGAGGGCAAGGCCGGTTTCTTCGCCCGGAAGCACCGTGACGGGGCGAATCTTGGGCACGAGGCGCGATCCGTCGGTGCTGAGGTAGTAGAGCAGCGCCCGCGTGGAATAGGCGAGCGACTGATCCGTCAGGTTATGAATCCCCGCGCCGGAGGCGGAAATAGGCCGGATCAAGAGAAAGAGCGCAAGCAGCGCAGCGGCGAACCTTTTTTGCTTCATGAAAGCCACCTCAGGCGCCGCCCAGCGCGCGCAGGAGGGAGGGGTAGCTCACGCGCCAATCCGCCTCGCGCTTGAGCAGCAGCGCAAGGCCGCGCCTTTCGCTAAAAGCCCCGCCGGGTTCCGCCAAGGATAGGTCAAGGGTCGCAGCCGCCGAGAGCCCGTCTTGCGAAACGCTCACGCTGCCGCTGAGCGCAAAGCCCGCGACGGAGCCGAGATCCCCCAGCGCGTCGGCCACGGAGGAGCCATCGCCCGGCAAGCCCGTCAGGTATTGCTCGAGCACGGCGTAATTGCGCTCAGAGAGGGCCTGTAGGGCGAGTTCCGCCACGCGGTAGGGGGTTAAAAGGATCGAGGGATCGCGGCTCAAGGGGCCGAGGGTGGTGTCTCCCAAATCCCCAAAGCCAGATTCGGCGGCGCTTAATCTATCGCCGGTGCCGTCGCCCTGCTTATCGACCAGGATCAGCACGCTCGAGTGGCGGCCAAGCTCGGTGATGGAGGAAACGATGGAAGAAAGCGCCAGCCGCTTGCGCAGGGCGCCGTCTTCCTGGCCCTGGGGCGAGCGCAGGAATTCACGGCTGAGCGTGACCGAGAGGTAGCCGCTTTGCTCGCTGATCTGCTTGACCAAGGTCGAGGGGTTGATGAGAGCCTGCAACCCGTCCGCCCCCTCCGGGCCGCGGATGAGCTGCTCGATGATGGCTTGCTCCAGGCTCAAGCCCTGCCCGGAGGGAAGGATATAGTCCCTTTGGGCCAGGTATTGATCGTTCAGGCTCAAAAACCAGAGCGTGGCGCGCGCGCTGCCCGAGGGAAGCCCTTCGCCGCCCGGCAGAATATCCTCGACATAGCCCTGGCTCGGGTCGCCGTCGTTTCGCTCGCTGGCGCCGAGCAGCGGCCCGCAGGCAGAGAGCATCAGGCAGAGCGCGAGCAGGGATGAAGCGAAAAAATAGGGCCCGAGCCGCGCGGCTGTTCTTTTTTTCATGTGGGTCATGCTGGATTTCCTCCTGCCTCGTCGTCGTCATCGTAGGGCGCGGGGTCTTCGGCGGCGGGCAGGACGACCGTGAAGGTCGTGCCCTTGTCTTCGATGGAATCGACCAAAATCTCGCCATCGTGCACGCGGATGATGTTCTGCACGATGGAAAGGCCGAGGCCCGTGCCGCCCGTGGCCCTGGAACGGGCCTTGTCTACCCTGTAGAAACGATCGAAGATGTGCGAAAGCGCCGCCCTTGGGATGCCGATGCCGTCGTCTTTCACCGAAAAGACCACGTTGGGCCCTTCGTGGCGCAGCGAAACCCAGATGTGGCCGCCGGCCTTCGTGTATTTGATCGCGTTATCGACCAGGTTATAGATCGCCTGCGAGAGGCGCAGCGGGTCGCCCTCGATATAAAGGGCCTCGTCGAGCTCGAGCTTTAATTCCACGCCGGCGCGCCTTGCCAGCTGCGCCAGGCGGGAAACCGTGTTGAAGACGAGCTCGCCCAGGGAGAGATATTCCTTTTGAAGGGGCAGCTGCCGCCCGTCGAAGCGCACGAGGGTCAATAAATCCTGCACGATGAGGTTTAAGCGATCGACCTCGCCGTTGATATCCTCTAAAAACTCGCGGGCGTGGCCATCGTCGATCGTTTCGAGCGAAAGCAGGGATTCGGCCATGACCTTGATCGCGGAGAGCGGGGTTTTCAGCTCGTGCGAGGCGTTTGAGATGAACTCGTTGCGCATCTGGTCTAGGTTTTGGAGCCTTTCGCTCATGGCGTTGAAGCTCTGGCTGAGCTGGGCCACCTCGTCGCGCCCCCGCACCCGCGCCCTGACCGTGAAGCCCTCGCGCCCGGCCGCGCGCATGACGTCGTTGAGCTCGTTGATTGGGCGGATGATGAGATGGCTCAGCCAGAAGGCCAGCGCGGCAGCCAGGAGCAGGGCCAATAAAAAGTCTGAAAAAAGGGTTTGACGAATGGAATCGAGCTGATCGAATACATCTTGTAAGGAGGTCGACATCAGCGCGATGCCGATGGTGGAGCGATCATAGACGATGGTGGAGGCGTAATAGCCAATCCATGAATTGCCGGCCAGGTGCAGGCCCTGCGAGAGATTCGCCTGCCCGGATTTTAGGTCTAAAATCTCGCCGTGAGCGAGCCTAAGGCCGTTGAGGCTCGAAAGCGAATCGGCCCAGACGGTTCCGTCCGGGCTTAAAACGAGGAAGCGCGCGGCGTGCAGGTAGGCCTGCTCGGAAAGCAGCGCCTGGATGCCCTCCGCGTCGAAGCCGCCGACCAGCGGAGCCGCCGCGAGGGCGAACTCATCGACGATGTGCAGATTCTCTTTGGCGCGGCGCTCGATGAGGAAGCTCGCGGTCAGCTGCGTGGCGGCCAGCATCAAAAAGCCAAAGCCCAGCGCCATGGCGGCCGCGGCTGAGAGCACCATGCGCGCGCGCAGGCCAAAAAAGGGCCTATTTATCAGTGAAATAGTATCCGACCCCCCATTTGGTGATGATGTACTCGGGCTTGCTGGGGGTTCGCTCGATCTTTTCGCGCAGCCTGCGAATGTGCACGTCCACCGTGCGCAGATCGCCGCTGTAATCGTTCTTCCAGAGCAGGTCCAGGAGCTGGTCGCGGGTGTAGACCTTGCCCCGGTTCAGCGCGAAGAGCCGGAGCATGTCAAACTCCTTGGCGGTGAGGGTGACCTCCTGCCCGTAGGCGTTGACCGCGCGCTGGTTGAGGTTGATCGTAAGCTCGTGAATGGTCAGAACCGAGGGGCTCGCCTCCTCGATCGGGGCCTGCACGCGCCGCAGGATGGTCTTGATGCGCGCCTTGACCTCCAGCACGTTGAAGGGCTTGGTCATGTAGTCGTCAGCGCCGTATTCAAGGCCCAGGATCTTGTCCATATCCTCGCCCTTGGCGGTGAGCATGATGATGGGCACGCTCGAGCTTTCGCGGATGCGCTGGCAGACCTCGATGCCGTCGAGCACCGGCAGCATCACGTCAAGGAGGATGAGATCGTATTCGCCCCCCTCGAATTTTTGCAGGGCTTCGCCGCCGTCAAAGGCTGCGTCCACCTCGTAGCCCTCTTGTTCCAGCGAAAATTTAAGGCCCTTGACGATGCCGGGCTCATCGTCGACCAGCAGCAATTTTTTCGGCATGAAAAATCCCTCCGCAGTTTGCTTTTCCTCATATTCTACCCTCTTTTTGTGCGCGGATGCAACATCTAAATTAAAAGGGCCGCGCTTTCTGCCGGCTGGCCTGATGTGGCAATGTTTGCAACTTGTTTGCAACTCAGGGGCGGGGAAGGCGCTTATGAAGCTATGCAGATTCGGGGAAATGTGCTAAAATATCGCTTATGCGAGGTGTTCCCCATGCCCATGGGGCGCGCCTGAAACCGGGAGGAAGCATGGTTTTTCGTTTATTTCGCCGCGCTTTGCCGCTGCTGCTTTGCGCCTGCCTATTGCTTGCGGGCCGGGCGGAAGCCTTCGCAAAGCTCAAGCAAGCCAAGCCCGAAAGC
>JAITTC010000020.1 GCA_031287285.1 Christensenellaceae bacterium | reverse complement strand
CGGCGCAGCGCGTGCAGGAGCTTGCGCGGGGGGAATAATCGGGCGCCCCCAAAAAGCGGTCTGGCTTGCTTGCCGGGCCGCTTTTTCGTTTTTGGGCGGCTTTTTTGCCTTTTTCATCGTTTCGGCGGCGCATGAGGGTGGCTTTTCGCAGGCTTTGCGCGCTGCGCCGCCGAAAGGCGCCGATTGGCCCCGGATTTGGATTGCACGGCCTTTGGCCATAAAAGCCCAAGGCTTTTTTGAGCGCTGCCAAGCGGCATCCTAGCGCGCTTTTTGAACCTTTAAGAATGGTTTGGCATAGAGTAAGGCAAATCCTCAATTTGAAAGGAGTGATGGGCGCATGCCCTTCATTTGTGATGTAAAAGGTTACTGCGGAGGCCCTTCCCGGCCTTGCTGCGGGGGCAGCGCTTGCTGCGGCTGCGGTCAGCCCGGTCCGGCAGGCCCGGCTGGCCCGCAAGGCCCGGCTGGCCCGGCAGGCGCGCAGGGTCCGGCAGGCCCGGCTGGCCCGGCAGGCCCGGCTGGCCCGGCAGGCGCGCAGGGCCCGGCTGGCCCGGCAGGCCCGCAAGGCCCGGCAGGCCCCCAGGGCCCGACGGGGCCCTCGAACACGTCGAATTCCTATGCCTACACGACCGCGATCTGTTCCACTTACGGCGACACGGTTACCCCGATCAACGGCAGCACCGGCAGCGTGGACGCGCCGATCAGCAACGGCGTGGCCAGCAGCACGCTCAACGACATTGCGGCCAACCCCGACACGAACATGGTCTACGCTCTGGATAGGGGTGGTAGCTCGGGCCCGGCGGTCTATGTCTTTGACGCGAACACGAACCAGTACGTCAGCTCGATCCCGGTGAGCGCCACTTCCTCCAACTTTCTGGCGGTAAATCCGAATACCAACAAGGTCTACGTGACGGACGGGGGCGCCTCCGGCGGGGTTGCCGTCATCGACGGCAGTACCAATGCGGTGATCAAGACCATCCCAACAGCGGGAAGCGGGGGCCAGGTGGTCGTAAATCCCAATACGAATACGATCTTCGCGGGGAGAGGGAATGGGCAGGCCATCGACCTGATCGATGGGAGCAGCGACAGCGTGAGCACGACGATCACTCCACCCACATCCATAGCCTATCTGGCTGTAAACCCAAACACGAACACCCTGTATGCACTCGGCTTAGGTGGTACGCTCTATGCCTACTCCGGCACGACGCTGACCAACACCTTCACCATACCGGGCGCCCCGTTTGCAGGGGTAGAGGTCGATCCCAAGACCAATCTAGTCTACGCGCTGCAAGTCGACGGCACCATCGACGTGATCAACGGCACCACCGGCGCCGTCGTTCGAACCATGCAGGTGCCGGGCGGCCCCCACGCCGGCATCGGCTCCTTGCAGATGGCGGTGGACCCAAGCACCGGCAACCTCTACGTGACCGACGGGCTGAACGACAAGGTCTACCTGATGGACCCAAACGGCAACGTTTTGCAAAGCATGACGGCGAACTGCCCGGGCGCCGTGACGACGCTCACAAAATAGCCGGCCGCGCAGCGGTGTTTGAGGGCGGCAAAGCGATATCATAGCGCGTTTTTTGAACCTTTGAGTATGCTCTGGCATAGAGTGGGGTGATTCCTCAATTTGAAAGGGGTGATGGGCGCATGCCCTTCATTTATGATGTAAATGGTTGCTGTGCAGGCGCTTCCCGGCCTTGCTGCGGGGGCGGCGTTTGCTGCGGCTGCGGCCAACCCGGTCCGGCAGGTCCGCAAGGTCCGGTAGGCCCGCAAGGCCCGGCAGGCGCGCAAGGTCCGGCAGGTCTGCAGGGTGCACAAGGTCCGCAAGGCGCGCAAGGTCCGCAAGGCCCGGCAGGCGCGCAAGGTCCCCAGGGCCCCGCAGGGCCCTCTAATACACCGAATTCCTATGCCTACACGACCGCGACCTGCAGCGGTTACAGCGACGCGGTTACCCCGATCGATGGCAGCACCGGCAGCGTAGGCGCGCCGATCAGCAACGGCGTGGCCGGCAGCAGGCTCAACGACATTACGGTCAACCCCAACACGAATATGGTCTATGCCCTGGATAGGGACGGCACGAACACCTCGATGGTCTATGTCTTTGACGCGAATACGAACCAGTACGTCGTGTCGATCCCGGTGAGCCCCGATTCCTCCGTGTTTCTGGCGGCAAATCCGAACACCAACAAGGTCTACGTGACGAACGCGGGCGTCGCCAGCGGGGTTTCCATCATCGACGGCAATACCAACACGGTGATCCAGACCATCCCGACATCAGGATATGGAGGCGAGGTGGTCGTAAATCCCAACACGAATACGATCTACGTGGGGGCTGGCGGGGCCATCGACCTGATCGATGGCAGTACCGACAGCGTGGTGGGAACGATCACTCCGCCCACATCCGCAGCCTTTCTGGCCGTAAACCCAAACACGAACACCCTGTATGCGCTCAGCCCAAACGGTGTGCTCTACGCCTACTCTGGCACGACGCTGACCACCACGTCCACCATAGGTGGCGCCCCGTTTGCGGGGATGGAGGTCGATCCTAAGACCAATCTCGTTTACGTGCTGCAATACGATGGAACCATTGATGTGATCAATGGCAACACCGGCGCCGTCGTTCGAACTATGCAGGTGCCGGGCCCTCCTCCTTCATTCCCCAGCGACTTGCATATGACGGTGGATCCGAACACTGGGAATATCTACGTGACCGAGGAGCTAGAGAATAAGGTCTATCTGATGGACCCGAACGGCAACGTTTTGCAAAGCATGACGGCGAACTGCCCGGGCGCCGTGACGACGCTCACAAAATAGCCGGCCGCGCAGCGGTGTTTTCGGGCTTCGCCCGAAAACACCGCTTTTTTTTGCGCTTGACAAGCCGCTCTTAATGTTTATACTGTATATAGATGATTATATTGGGGAGGGCGAATGCTTGCGGGTTCTGGTTTCGAATCGCTCCGTGGTGCCGATCTATGAGCAGATCAAGCTGCAGATTCGCGAAGCGATCCTCGGCGGCGAGCTCGACGAAGGGTTTTTGCTGCCCTCGATTCGCGAGCTGGCGCGGGATCTGAAGATCAGCGTGATCACCACGGCGCGGGCCTACAGCGATTTGGAGCAGGAGGGCTTCATCGCGAGCGTGCAGGGCAAGGGCAGCTATGTTTTGCCCAAAAACAGGGAATTGGCGCGCGAAAACGCCCTGCAAAAGGCGGAAGAAGCGCTTGCCGCCGCGATCTTCGCGGCAAAGGCCGGCGAAATCCCGAAGGAAGAATTCATGGAAGCGCTTGCGCTTCTTTGCAAGGAGGAAGGGTATGAATAGCGTGGAACTGCGGGGCCTGGCAAAGGCGCAGGGCGCGTTTCAGCTGGGCGAGCTGAGCTTTGCGGTGCCGGAAGGCTATATCACGGGCTTCATCGGGCCCAACGGCGCGGGCAAGACCTCGACGATCAAGGCGATTCTGGGCCTGAATAGGCCGGATAGCGGCGAGATCCTGCTCTTTGGCGAGCCGCTTGAGCAGGGGGGCCAGAGCCGCAACGGCGAGATCGGCGTGGTGATGGACGCGCCCTTCTTCGTGGAGGATTGGACGGCGGCCGAGCTGCAAAGGGTGCTGGCGCCCTTCTACCGCGCATGGGACGGAGCTCACTACGCGAGCCTGCTCGCCCGCTTCGGCCTCGATCCGCGCAAGAAGATCAAGGAGCTCTCGCGCGGCATGAAGGTGAAGCTGATGCTCTCGGTCGCGTTTTCGCACGGGGCGCGGCTGCTGCTGCTCGACGAGCCGACCAGCGGCCTCGACCCCCTCACCCGCGATGAGCTCGGCGAGATTTTGGGCGAGTTCATGCAGGAAGAGGGCAGAAGCGTGCTGTTTTCAACGCATATAGGCTCCGACCTTGAGCGCATCGCGGACCACATCGTCTTCCTTCTTGAAGGGCGCCTGCTCTTTAGCGGCCCCAAGGAGGAACTCTTGGGGGGCTACCGGCGGGTCACGGGCGGCGTGAAGGCGCTTTCGCGGGCGCTCAGGGCGCAAATCATCGGCCTGCGCGAGCATGGCGTGGGCTTTGAGGGCTTGATCCCCTCAGGCGCGGCAAAAGACCTTGGCGGGGAGCTGCTCGCGGAGCCCGCGAGCCTGGAGGAAATCTTCGTTTTTCTGGGGAGGGGGAAGCAAGGCCATGCGGAATAAGATTTTTGCGCTGCTGCGGCTCGATTTTGCCACGGTGAGGCCCTATTTTGGCTGGAAGCAGGGGCTACTCTACCTGGCGGTCGTGCTGCTGCTTACCTTCTTCACGGCCAGGGACGGAAGCAGCGCCGGAAGCGGCAGCATCGCGGGCATTCTTGCGGTGTTCGCCGTGCTCAACGCCAGCCTGCCCTTCAACCTCGCCGAGCGAAACAACCTCGACGTGCTTTATGCCTCCCTTTCGGTTTCAAGGAAGCAGCTCGTCCTGGGCCGCTATGGCTTTTCGCTGCTCAGCGTGCTGGGGGCGCTGCTCGCCGGGGCCGCGCTCTCCTTCCTGATTTGGGCGGGGACCGGCCTGGGCGGGCCGAGCTGGGCGCTGGAGTATTTCAGCGCGGCGCTTGCGCTCTTTTTGCTCTTCAGCCTGGTGCTGTTCGTGCAGCTGCCGGTTTATTTTAAGCTTGGCTACACGAAGGCGAAGCTCCTAAGCTACCTTCCGATTTTGCTGATGGCGGCGTCGGTGGCCGCGCTGGGCGGCTGGCAGGCGGGCGGCGAGAGTGCCGCGCTGAGGCTTGAGCTAATCGCTGCCTGGCTTAAAACAAACCCCGGCGCGCCGCTTGTGCTGGGCATCACCCTCGCGGCGCTTTGGCTGCTGCTGGGCGCCCTGTCGTGCCATCTCTCGATTCGCTTTTATGAGCGGCGAGACTTTTAGCGAAGGCCAAGGAAGGGGGCCGCGCTCTCCTTCCTGATTTGGGCGGGGACCGGCCTGGGCGGGCCGAGCTGGG
>JAITTC010000236.1 GCA_031287285.1 Christensenellaceae bacterium | reverse complement strand
CCGCGGTTTCCTCCTACACGATGGCCCAGCAGATGGGCGGCGACGGGGAGCTGGCGGGGGAGCTGGTGGTCTTTGGCACCGCCTGCTCGGTGGGGAGCATCTTCCTCTGGGTCTTCTTGCTCACGAGTCTTAATCTGGCCTAAAAAGGCCATGAAGAGAGGAACGGGGCTGCTGGGCTTTCGCGATGTGGAGCTGATCGGCATGCTGATGATGCTGGCCTCGCCCAACCGCGCTCTCCTCCCACACGATGGCCCAGCAGATGGGCGGCGACGGGGAGCTGGCGGGGGAGCTGGTGGTCTTTGGCACCGCCTGCTCGGTGGGGACTATCTTCCTCTGGGTCTTCTTGCTCACGAGCCTCAATCTGGCCTAAAAAGGCCATAAAATCCTTTTTTTGAGCTGCCTTCCACAGTGAGAGGAACGGGGCTGCAGCGGCGCCATCGCCTTTGGCTCTGCCGGCGTGCCAGCCCCCTTGGTTCGGGCACTTGGCGGGGCGTTTTGGCCGACCTCGCCCAACCGCGCTTTCCCCCACACGATAGCCCAGCAGATGGGCGGCGACGGGGAGCTGGCGGGGGAGCTGGTGGTCTTTGGCACCGCCTGCTCGGTGGGGACTATCTTCCTCTGGGTCTTCTTGCTCACGAGCCTTAATCTGGCCTAAAAAGGTTAAATCACTCTTTTTGCCGGAGGTGCTTTCTATGGAACAGCGAACGGGGCGCCGTGGGGGCGCGATTGCCGCCCTGATCGCCTTGCTGCTGACCGTGACCTCTCTTTCGTCCGCAATCGGCATCATCGTGATGATGCTCGCAAGCCATGGCACGGCGCAGCCCGGCGACCTTTCGCAGAATCCCTGGCCCGGCCTGCCGGCGATGGCCCTGGCCGAGGCCGCCCTGGCCATCCTCGTCTACAGGCTTCTTGCCAGGCGGGCCTTTCCCGGCCCTGCGGACCCGCCAAAGGGAGGGCTTAAGGAACTTTTGCTGGGCATGGCCATCGGCGGGGGCGCCGTCGCTTTTGGCACCCTGGTTTTGGCCCTGCTGGGGGTGTATCGGCCCCTTGGCCCGGGCTCCTGGCAGGGTGTTTTGGTCGGCCTTGCGGCGGGCCTTGGCGCCGGTGTGGCCGAGGAACTGCTCTTTCGCGGGGTGCTTTTAAGGCTCTTCTTCGAAAAATGGGGCGCCGCCTGGGCGATTCTCGTTAACTCCCTGCTCTTTGGCCTGATCCACTTTGGGAACGATCTGCAAATTGCCGAGGTTTTGGGGGTGTTTCTGGCGGCTGGGCTGCTGCTCAATGCCGTGTGGTTTTTTACCAAGAGCGTTTGGATTTCAATCGGCGCGCACTTCGCGTGGAACTTCGCCTTGGGCGGGGTGTTCGGCATGCCGATTTCGGGCATCGCCGTGGAAGGCGGCGGGCTGCTGCGCTCGGCGCTCGTCGGCACTGAGATGCTAACCGGCGGGGTGAGCGGGCCCGAGGCCTCGCTGCCCTTCGTGGCCGCGACATCCCTCGTGGGCCTGCTGGTGCTCGGGCTGGCCATCCGGCAAGGCAAGCTCCGCAATAAGCCTCTTTTTGCGAAAAAGAAGCGCCCAATTTGCTTGGGCGCTTTTTTTGATAGGCCAAGAGGCGGAGGGCGAAGGGAAGCGGTTTTGTTTGGGCTTCCGATTCGCCTCAGGCCGCGCGCTTTGCGGCCCTTTCCATGCGGCGCTGCTTGTAGCTGAGCCACTTTTCGCCCCGGTGGCGGAGATAAACGACGGTGGCGCGCAGATATTGGTCGAAGAACATCGAGATCCAGGCGCCCATCAGGCCGAGGTTTAAGACCGTGACCAAGACATGGCAGACGACCACGCGGAAGACCCAGACCCCCAGCACCGAGGCCATCATGGGGAAGATCGTATCCCCGGCACCGCGCAGGCTGCCAGAAACCGCCTGCTGCGTGGAAAGGCCGGGCATGGCCAGGGCGATGACGCGCAGGCAGATGGGGGTGAGGGCGAGCACCGCCGGGTCCGAGGTGTAAAGGCGCGAAATCGCCACGGGAATGGTCATGAAGAAGACGCCGACCAGGCAGGCCACGCACATCGACATGCGAAAGAGCAGGACCGACTCGCTTTTGGCCTGCTTTGGGTTGTTTTCGCCGAGGGATTGGCCGACCAGGGTCGTCGCCGCGACGCCGAAGGCCTGCGATGGCATGAAGGCCATGGAGTTGATGTTCAGGCCGATCTGGTGGGCGCTGAAGACGGTTTCGCCAAGGGGGGAAACCGTGCGCGCGAAGAGCACGAAGCCGCTTTGTAGGATGAATTGCTCCAGCGTGGCCGGGCCGCCGATGTTCAGGATCTGCTTGATGATAGAGAAATCGGGCTTCCAGGACTCGCGGAAGGAAACGTGGATGGGGTTTGCTGCGGTGTGGGGGTTCATGACCACATAGAGCGCCATCAGGCAGCCGAGAAAGCGCGAAATGGTGGTGGCGGTCGCAGCGCCGAGGGCGCCCATTTCGGGGAAGCCGAAATTGCCGTAGATGAGGAAGAAGTTGAGCACCACGTTGATGAGGTTGGTGAGGATATTGTAGACCATGGGCTGGCGCGTCTGCCCGCTGCCGCGCAGGGAGGCGGTGATTGCCATGTTGATCTCTTGAAAGAGCAGGCCGCAGATGATGATGCGGAAGTAATTGGTGCCAAGGGCCATGGTGCTCTCGGCCAGGCCGCCGCCCGCCATGAATTCCACGACCGTGCGCGAAACCGCGAAGCCAATCAGCGTGACCAGGATGCCAAGGCTGAAGTTGACGAGCAGGGTTTGCCGCGTGGCCTTGCGCGCCTCAGCCGGGTTGCCCGCGCCGATGTTCCAGGCGATGAGGGTGGTCGCCCCTACGTTGATGGCGGCAAAGCAGGCCATCAGCAGCATGTTGGGCTGGCCGGTGAGGCCCACCGCGGCGACCGCGTCTGTTGAATACTGGCTGAGCATCATCATGTTGATCATCGTAAACATGTTGGACATGACCAGCTCCACAAAGGCTGGAACCGTGATCTTCCAGACCTTCGAATAGAGCTGCTGATCGCCCGGGAAGACGCGCCGCAGCAGATTTAAACACCATACTTTCATCATACAACACTAGCCCTTCGCATTTTCGTAAACTTAATGATAGCATAGTTTTGGGGCTGAGATGTTACGGAACCATGAATTGTTACGGCGTAAATCGTCATACTTACCGCGCATTAACATTGACAAGGGAAGCCCTGCGGACTACAATGAGCCATGGATCGATGGCGGGGCCTAGCGGGGAGGCGAAAACAGCAGCATGGAAAAGACGAGGAGCAGCCTTTTGCCCCTTTGGCTGGGGCTTGCCTCCTGCCCGGTCTGGCTTTTGCTCTGGTTTTTGCCCGTCTTTCCGCTGGCTGCCGCACTGTTGCTCTTCCCGCTGATCTACGCTGGCCGCGGGCTTGGCCTGTGGGCTTTGGCGCTGCTTAGCGGCCTGATCCTGGCGCTTTCAGCCCTGGGCTCCGCGATGGCCGGCCTTTGGCCGATCGGCATCGCGTTTTCTGGCTTCACCCTGCTCAGCGCGTGGGTTTCGGTGCTGCTTCTTCGGCGCAAGCCAGGCTTTTTCGCCGCCTTGCGCATGGACGTGGCGCTCAACATCGTTTTGCTGGCGCTTCTTTACGCGTTGCTGACGCTTCAGCTTGGCGACCTTTCCACCCTGCTGGTGAACTGGTTTAAAGAGGGCTTTACCCTCCTTCCGGCCGACATGCAGAGCGCGATTTTGTCCCTTCAGGCAAGCGCCGCCCTGCCGGAGGGCGAAGCAGGGCTCGCGGAACTTCAAAAGACGCTGTTCTTCAACATGGAAAGCTCCCTGCGCGAGGGGATGCTGGCCAGCTTCGTAAGCTGGGCGCTCTATGCGGGGGCGCTCGCCCCGGCAGCCGCCCTATATGCCCTGAAGGCAGAAAAGCTCGCTGCGGGCGAGGTGCCTTCCCTGGAGGATCTTCGCCTGCCAAGGAAGCTTGGGCGCTTCCTGATGCCCGCGATCCTGGCGATTTTCCTCCTGCAGCTGTTCATCGGCCAGGCCTTCGCGCCGATTTTGCTGGCCGCCTGGGAAGGGCTTTCGTTCCTGCTGGCAGCCCAGGGCATGTCGCTCGCCGAATGGTTTCTAAAGCGGCGCCGCTGGCCGGCGGCGCTGCGCTTCTAGCTTTTATTGCTCGCCTTTAGCTTTGGCCGCGTTTTTTTGATGGTTTTGGGCTTTATGGATTTCTTATTGCCCGTTCGTGGAGGAATGGGCGACGAAAATAACAAGGCATCGCCAAAATAGGAGGGGTTCACGATGAAGGTCATCCTGCTTAAAGACATAAAGGGTACCGGCAAGAAGGATCAGATCATCGAAGCCAGCGACGGCTTCGCCCGCAACTATCTTCTGCCCCGCAAGCTCGCGGTCGAGGCGAGCGCCAGCAACCTGAACGCCATCGCGGGCGCGAAGGCGGCTGCCGACCACCGCCGCGAGGCCGAAAGGCTCGCGGCGCGCGAGCAGGCCAAAAAGCTTGAGGAATTCACCGTGAACGTCGCGGTGCGCGCGGGCGAAAAGGGCAGGCTCTTTGGCAAGGTGACCAACCAAGAGATCGCGGACGCGCTGAAGGCGCAGTATGGCATCGAGGTCGACAGGCGCAAGATCAGCGTGGGCACGATCAAGGAACTTGGCGAAAACGAGGCGGAAGTCAAGCTCTTCCCCGAGATCTCGGCGAAGCTTAAGCTCAAGATCGTGGCGCAGGAATAGGGAAAGCACCGAAGCTAAGCGAAAAGAAAGCGAAAAAACCGGCCTCGCGGGGCTTTTAGAGGGGTTGACTATGAACGGCGAGCAACGGGCTCGAATCAAGACCCTGTATGAGCGGGTTTTGACATTATTCGAGGGGAAACAACAGCATCCGCAAAAGATAAGCGGAGCGGCCGAAAAACCGGAGCGGCAGCTGGAGGTCATCAAAAACCTCCTCGGCGCGAAGGACGCGGACGCTCCGCTTTCCTTATTGGAAGAAAAATATGCTTACTATGCCGCGGAAGCGAAGGCCAAGCAGCAACTGGACGCTATGGTAGAGCGGAAAATGGCCCAAAACCAGCGCGAATACTACGACGCGATGCTGCGCGAGGTCAT
>JAITTC010000220.1 GCA_031287285.1 Christensenellaceae bacterium | reverse complement strand
GGCGGCATCGAGCTTTCAAACGGCCGCTTGATCCGCCTGCGCGAGATCCATATGGAGGAAGACGCGGGCAAGCTCATCCACGACCCCTGGACGGAATCGACCCTTGCGGACTACAACCGCTGCGGCGTGCCGCTGATGGAGATCGTCACCCAGCCGGATCTCCGCTCGCCCGAAGAGGTCATCGAGTTCATGCAAAGCCTGAAATCCATCCTCGAATACGCCGGGGTGACCGACGGCAAGATGCACGAAGGCAGCCTGCGCGCGGATCTCAACATCTCGGTGCGAAGGCCCGGCGAAGAATTCGGCACCCGCACCGAAATGAAGAACATGAACTCGTTCAAGGCCATCCAACGGGCCGTAACGGTCGAGAGCGAGCGGCAGATCGCCCTGATCGAAAAGGGCGAGAGGGTTTTGCAGGAAACCCGCCGCTGGGACGATAACCGCGACCTTTCTTACCCCATGCGCTCGAAGGAAAACGCGCAGGACTACCGCTACTTCCCCGAACCCGACCTGCCCGCCCTGCACATCGACGAAGCTTGGCTAAGCCAGGCCCATGCGGCGCTGCCCGAGATGCCCAAGGCCAAGCGCGAGCGCTATTTTGCACAATACGCCCTGCCAAGGCACGACGTCGAGATCCTTTGCCAGACCCACGCGCTGACGGTCCTGCTCGAAAGGGCCATCGCGGAAGGCGCGAGCCCCAAGGATGCCGCGAACTGGATCCTTTCTGACGTGCTGCGCCTTTGCCGCGAAAGGGAGATGGAGCCGGCCGAGCTCGCCTTGGCCCCCAAAGCGCTGGCCGAGATCATCGCCGCGGTGAACGCGGGCCGCGTCAACCGAAACGGCGGGCGCGAGCTGCTCGAATTCGTCTTTGGCGGCGAGAGGCAAGTGGAAGCCGCCATCGCGGAGCTGAAGCTCGAGCTTGGCGGCGACGAAAGCGCCCTTGGCGCCGCTATCGCCGAGGTCTTGGCCGAAAATCCGGATGCGGTGGCCAACTACAGGGCCGGCAAGGTCAAGGTTCTCGGCTTCCTCGCCGGGCAATGCATGCAAAAGCTCAAGGGCAAGGCGGACCCCCGCCGCGTCAGCGAGCTTCTTCGTGAGGAGCTCGCGAAATAGCGGTCTTCCCGCCCCCCTGAACGCGCAAAGAGCATAAAAAAGCGCCGCGAATTCTCGCGGGGCTTTTTTTATGCTCTTTACGCCGCTTTTTAGGCCTTCGCCATATAATAGAAGCCCACCAGGCCGGTCTCGCCATAGGGCACGAAGCCCAGGCGGCGATAGAACTCGCGAAGGGCCGGGGTATCGTCGGTTGAAACGACCTTTTGCCGCACCGAGGCGAACCTGCCGATCGTGTGCTCGATCAGCGCCGTGCCGATGCCCCCGCGCCGCTGCGCGCCGAGCACCAGCAGATCCTGAATATAGAGGATGCTCACCCCGTCGCCCACGGCGCGGAGTAGCCCCACGAGCTGCCCCTCTTCATAGGCGCAAAGCAGGTAAAGCGAACCCTGAATCGCCCTCTTGAGCGAGTCCAAATCGTCGGTATAGGCAAACCAGCCGGCGTCGTTATAGAGCCTGACCAGGCTTTCGTCGTCTGGCAGATGGTTTTCCTTAAGTTCCATCGTCATTTCCTCCCCCCTCTTGCGGGGTATTTTGGCCTTCTTCCTGCGGGGCGTTTCCGGCCTCGGCTTTTGCCGGCAGCCCGAAATAGTTCAGTGCTTCCGCAGCCTTTTCGCGCTCTTTAGGCAAGATGGGCAGGCTAAACCGTTCCTTTTGGCGGCGGTTCCCCTTCGCGATGAAGCGGTATTCGAACACGAGGGCGTTTTCGGTCAGCTCAAGGCCGGTCAGCGAGGTTCCAAGGGCCGAAATGTCTAAAATCTCGCCGCCAGCCAGGATGCCGCGCTTGCAGATGACGCCGCCCTCAAAGCGCAGCACTTCCTCCTTGAGGATTTCCCGCGCCTTTTTCGCCCTGAAGAAGAGCGCGAGGCAAACGACGAGGCCGAGCGCCAGGAGCAGCACGCCGATCCAGCGCAGAAGGGGAAAGGGCAGGAATAAGAGCACAAGCCCCAGCAGCGAAAGGCCGCAGGCCTTAAGCTTCTCGTTTCTCATGGGCAAAACCCTCCCCGTTTGAGGCGCGGCGCCTGATTTGGCAAAGCCCTTCGCCATTATAGCAGAGCCATAAAAGCTTTGGCAACGAAAAAGGCATTAACCGCCCCTGTACCCATCGATTGCGCGAATGGCCTGCTGCAAGAAGCTCTCTTCGCCTAGGGTGTTGATCTTGAAGAACATCGCCTGGCTGCCGCCCGATGTGATCGCGGAGGCGAAAAGCTCGCGCCCGCTGCCGATCAGGGTGAAATTCAGGCTGACGCGGTTGCCGCCCATCGCGCTGTATCGCTCATAGACCCGCACGGCGCAGCGAAGCTCGCCGCTTTGGTAGTCGCTGCCCTCCTCAAAGCTCGCGGAAACGCTGCCGCGCAGGATTGCATTGTGCACAGCGCTTAAAAGCGCGCCAAAATCGCCCTGCAGACGGGCTTCGTATTTGGCCACGGTTTTTCTCCTCCTTCTTTCGTAAGCTCTCGTGCCTATCTGATCTTAGCGCAGGGCGAGCGCGCCCGTTCCCGCCGAGCGAAGGCGAGGCGGTGCCCGCTTGCGGGCGCGTGCTTTTGCAGAAAGCGGGGCGCGACCCGCTAGAAGCCAAAAATCCGATCGATCAGCTGAAGGGTGCTTTCAACCGTGCGATTGTTGTCGCGCATGAGAAAGGGCAGGCCGCTTTGGTAAACCTCGTCAAGGAATTTCTGATGCCCGCAAATCAGCGTTTTTTTGCCGTTTTCAATCAGTTCCTCGGCGTTGTTCAGGCTTTTGAGCAAGGCAAAAAGGCCCTGGTCGTCGGGCCTGCCGTAGTAATCCCTCACCACGAACGCCTCTGTGGTGAGCAGGAACATCAGATGGCCCGGCGCGGCGATCTCGATCGAGGTTTGCACGGCGAAGGGCAGGTCAACCACCACCGGCCCGCCGGCAGAAAGCCGGATGAGCTCCAGAACCATCAGCGGAACCGTTTCGGCTATGCAAGCGTCGAGCCAGGCTCTATATTCTTCCGGGGGGCGGCCGAAGTGCCTTTCCCAGTCCTTTGCGGGGGCGCCGTCCCTGGGCCCCGCCCACCAGGCTGGCTGCCAGGCGGCTTCCATCAGCCCCTTCATCCGCTCGTTCAGCAGGTTCTCGCTGAGCCAATCAAAGCCGTGCCTCGCGGCGAAAGCCTTGGATAGGGTGCTTTTCCCCGCGCAGGCCGTTCCGTTGAAGAAGTAGGCATCGCCCAGGTAATGCCGGAGCAAGTTTAAGGGCATCTCCACCGCCTTTACCCCCTTTGGGCCGCGCCTTGCGGCATTTTTGCAAAAGGGCCCGGGCTCTCGGGGCCCGGACCCTCAAAAAGGCTTATTTTAGCTTATTTTTCGTAGAACTTGATCAGCGCTTGGGTGCCAAGGTCGCCGTGCCCGGCCTTTTCAAGGGCCAGGTACATTTCCAGCACCTGCGCGGCCACCGGCATGGCGACGTCGCGGTCGCCAGCCTCTGAAGAGGCGATGTTCAGGTCCTTGATGTAGTGCTTGACGAAGAAGCCCGGGTCGAAATCGCCCTTTAACATCCTCGGCGCCATATTGAGCATCTGCCAGGAGCCCGCGGCGCCGGTTGAAATCGTGTCGAGCATGGTCTGCACGTCGAGCCCGGCCGCCCTGGCATAGGAGATTGCCTCGCAAACCCCTGCGATCGCGCCGCCCAGGGCGATTTGGTTGGCCATCTTGGTGTGCTGGCCGTTGCCCGCCTTGCCCTCATAGCGGATATTCTGGCCGAGCGCCTCGAAGATGGGCCTGGCCGCCTCAAAATCCGCCTCGTCGCCGCCTGCCATGATGGCCAGCGTCGCGTTGCGCGCGCCCACATCCCCGCCTGAAACCGGGGCGTCGAGGGCGCGCAGGCCCTTTTGCTTCGCCTCTTGATGGATGCGCTCCGCAAGCTTTGGCGAGGTGGTCGTCATATCGATGAGCAGCGCGCCCTTCGCGGCGTTTTCGAGGATGCCCTCGGCGCCGAAATAGACCTCTTCGACATCCTTTGGGTAGCCCACGATGCTGATCACGGCTTCCGCGCCGGAAGCTGCGCTTGCCACGCTATCGTGCCAGATAGCGCCTTCGTCGACGACATCCTGGGTCTTTGACTTGGTCCTTGAGTAGATATGGAGCTCATGGCCCTTTTTCATGAGATTGCGCACCATGGACTTGCCCATGACGCCCACGCCGATGAATGCGATCTTCATGGTAAAACCCCTCCCGTTTTTTTGGATTCGCGGTCTTTCTTGGGCCAGTATACCGTTTTTTTGGGTTAAAAACAAGCGCCCTTTCCCCAAAGAGAGGGGAGAGGGCGCGAAGGGGAGGCCTGCGCGCTGCCTTTCAGGCGAAGAGCCTGCCGTCGCGGATGGCGACGCGCCGCCCGGCCTGCGCTGCCACGCTTTGGTCGTGCGTGATGAGCACGATGGTGTGCCCCTGGCGGTTCAGGCCATGGAAGAGCCCCATCACCTCGCCGCCGGAGGCCGCGTCGAGGTTGCCCGTGGGTTCGTCTGCAAGGATCAGCGGGGGGCTTGCAATCAGCGCCCGCGCGATGGCCACGCGCTGCTGCTGCCCGCCCGAAAGCTCCGTGGGCCTGTGATGGAGCCGTTCCTTCAGCCCCACGCGCTCCAGCGCCTCGCGGGCGAGGGCGTTTCTCTCGCTGAGAGGCACGTCCAAATAAAGAAGCGGCAGCGCCACGTTTTCGAGCGCGCTGAGCCTGGGCAGCAGGTTGAAGCCCTGAAAAACAAAGCCGATCTTCTTGGCGCGCACGGTGGCCAGGGCCGAGGAGCTTAAGTCGGTCACCTCGCTGCCATCGAGCCTGTAGCTGCCCGAAGAGGGCAGATCCAGGCAGCCAAGCAGGTTCATCAGCGTGGATTTGCCCGAGCCCGACGGGCCGATCACCGCCAAAAACTCGCCGCGCTCGACCCTTAAATTCACTCGCTCCAGCACCTGCACGCGCAGCTGACCTTCGCTGTAATGCTTGCATAAATCGCGAATTTCAATCATATAAAAACCCCGCCTTCGAAGCACTTTCCTCTAGCTTGCTCGAAAGGAGGGGGAGAAATGCGCGCGTTTTTCAAGCGATTTTAGGCTACTTTGCCAGCGCGGCGATTTCGCCCGCCGTCAGGCGGTGCAGGATCCATTCATCCTGCTGCTCCGCGCCCAAAGCGCGGTAAAAACCGAGCGATGGCTCGTTCCATCTCAGGCAGTTCCACTCCATGCGAGGGCAGCCCTCGGCCTGAGCGATTTTGGCAAGCGCCCGAAAGAAGGCCTTGCCATAGCCCCGGCCCCTGCACGCGGGCTGCACGTAGATATCCTCGATATACAGGCCTTTTTTGCCCATGAAGGTCGAAAAGTTATAGAAGAACAGCGCATAGCCCACGGGCTCCTTTTCCCCTTCGCCCGTTTCGCCGATGAGCGCGAAGGCCTGCTTTTTTTGGAACATCGACTCCCTTAATGTTTCCTCATCGAGCACGCAAAATTCCAGCATCCCTTCATATTGGGCCAACTCGCGGATGAAGCGGACGATGGTCGCCGCGTCGCTTTCGCTTGCCGGGCGGATGGAAAAGGCCATCTGCGGTTCACTCCCTATCGTTCTTACTTCGCGCGCGGCAAGAAGCGCACGCTGAGCTTTTTGAATAAATGGCTGCTGCCGCGCAGCGAAAAATAACCCACGAGGCTCATGGCGAGTGAGGCGAGCGCATCGACGATCAGATCCTTCATCGTATCCTGCAGCGCGGCCCTGCCCAGCAGCATTTCACCGGATTCAAGGGCCGTTTTTTGCATGTTCACGCCAAAGATCCCATCCATCGCGAACTCGTAAATCTCCCAGATGAGCCCCACGGTGCAGCCGAATAAAAAGGCGACCAGCGCGATGAAGCCGGGTGAAAGCTGGAACACCACGCGCTTGCCGCGATTGAGCAGGCTGGCCAGCGAAAGCCCCAGCGCCCCGGCCATGAGCCCCGAGAGGGCGTGCAAAACCACGTCGAAATGAGGGACGCGGTAATAGAACGAGCGGATTTCGCCGAGGAAGACCGCGCCGAACAAGAAGATGAAATAGAGGGTGGCAATCAGGTCCGGCAGGGCGATGGAAAGCCTCTTTTCGAGCGCCGAGGGCAAAAAGAGCACGAGCAGCCCCAAAACGCACTGCAGAAGCGATAGAATGTAGTCGCTCTTGTTCCTCTCGGACCATTCCGGCGAAGAAAACGGCGCAAAGAACAGCTGCCGCGCCGTATAGAGCAGCGAAAACAGCAGGCAGAAGAACACGACATAGAATATGATGGTTGGCAGCGCGCTTTTCTTCCTGCGCATTCAAGCGCCTCCTTTGGGCGGGTCTACCGGTCGAGATCCCGAAGGCCGAATTCGGGCTTTATCGAAAACGCCTTCCCGTTTAAGTATTTCAGAGGCCCATCGTCGAAGCGAAGGTGGATTTCCGTGGCCCAAAGCTGCTGGCGCGTGAGGCCGTAGGCCTTGTTCTTGGCCCGGTCGCCGTATTTATCGTCCCCGCAGACGGGATGGCCGATGTGCGCCAAGTGCGCCCTGATCTGGTGCGTGCGCCCGGTGAGGAGATCAACCTTTAAAAGGCTCATCTCGCTGGAGGAATCGAGGGTTTGGTAGGCGGTTTCAATAGGCAGCGAGCCTGGAACGGCGCGGTCATACACGGCGACCTTCGAGCTGGACGCATCCTTGCTCAGCCAGGCCCGCAAAAGCGCCGTGCCGGGCGAGGGCCTGCCAAAGACCAGGCAGCGGTAGATCTTTTGCAGGCTGCGCTCTTTAAAGGCCCGCTCCATCTCGGCCAGCGCCGGTTGGTTCAGGGCGAAGACCGTAAGCCCGCCCGTTTGCACGTCGAGCCTGTGGCAGGGCAGGGCGCCCGGGTATTCGCCCTGCAGGGCATCCGCCAAGGTCGGCGCGCCGCGGGAATCCTCCGCGACCGCGACGCCCTGCGGCTTGACCGCCACCACGATGTTTTCGTCTGCGAACACGACCTTTGGCGCTGGAATCCCGCTCAAATAGCTTTCGTCGATGAAGATTTCAAGCTCTTCGCCGGGCGCGACAAGGTCATGGGCGCCAAGGCGCAGGCCGCCGCGCTTCACATCCCTACGCTTTAGGGCATTTTGCAGGATTTTTGGGGGCAGATGCGGAAACCTCTGCCGCAAGAACTGCGGCAGAGGGAGGGGTTTTTCGCCCAGCACCAAGACCCTGCGCATTAAAGCTTCATCGACCAGCCGAAGGGATCCGCGGCGCGGCCGTATTGGATGGCGGTCAGGCTGTCGTAGAGGTCCTGCGCGACCTTGCCCATTTTGCCGCCGTTTACGGCGACTTCTTCGCCCTTCCAGCTGAAGTGGCCGACAGGGCTCACGACCGCCGCCGTGCCCGAGCCGAAAGCCTCGCTCATCGCCCCGGATTTGGCGCTTTCAAACACCTCGTCGATTGAAACCAGCCTTTCTTCGACCTCAAGGCCCTTCGATTTGGCGAGCTGCATCACCGAGTTTCGGGTGATGCCGGGCAGGATCGAGCCGCGCAGAGGCGGGGTGACGAGCTTGCCGTTGATCACGAAGAAGATATTCATCGCGCCGACTTCCTCGATGTATTTGCGCTCGACCGCATCGAGCCAAAGCACCTGCGAATAGCCCTTTTTTTCGGCCTGGGTGCCGGCGAGCATGGAAGCTACGTAGTTGGCCGAGGCCTTGGTGTAGCCGATGCCGCCGCGCGCCGCGCGGACGTACTCGTCTTCCACATAGATCTTCACGGGCTTCAGGCCCTCTTTATAATAGGCGGCGACGGGGCTCAGGATGATGAAGAAGAGGTAGGTATCGGAGGCGTGCACGCCCAGGAAGGAATCCATGGCCATCATCGTGGGGCGAATATAGAGCGAGGTGCCGGGCGAGCGGGGAACCCAGCCTTCTTCAACCTTAAGCAGGGCCTTAAGGCCCGCCAGAGCCATTTCCTCATCGAGGGGTACCATGGCCAGGCGCTGCGCGCCCGTGCTCATGCGGGCGAAGTTATCGGCGGGGCGGAAGAGGCGAATTTCGCTGTCCGCCGTGCGGTAGGCCTTCATGCCCTCAAAAAGCGACTGGCCATAGTGCAGCGTCAAGTTCGCGGGGTCGATGAGCAGCGGCGCATAGGGCTTGACCGTGGGGTTGTGCCAACCCTCGGCGCC
>JAITTC010000117.1 GCA_031287285.1 Christensenellaceae bacterium | reverse complement strand
CACGTCCACCCCCTCGAAAAGGTCGAGATGAGAGGCGTTCATGATCTCGCTGACCACGGGCAGCCCGGTTTCCTTTTTCGCCTCAAGAAGAAGGCGAATGCCGTCTGCCTGCAGGCCCTGGAAGGCGTAAGGCGAGGTTCTTGGCTTGAAGGCGCCGCCGCGCAGCATCGTCGCCCCGGCTGCCTTGACCCTCTTTGCCACGTAGATGATCTGCTCCTCGCTCTCAACCGAGCAGGGCCCCGCGATCAGCCTGAAATTGCCCCCGCCGATCGTCACGCCATTGACGCTCACCACGGTGTCGTCCGGGTGGAATTTGCGGTTTGCGCTCTTGTAGGGCTCGGCGATGCGGCGCACGTCGGCCACGATATCCAGCGCGCGAATCAGGTCGATATCGACCTTCGTGGTGTCGCCGATCAGCCCCAAGATGGTCTGCTGCACGCCGACGGTCTTCTGAATGCGAATCTCCATGCCCTCCAGCCAGCTCGTGAGCTGGGAAAGCTGCTTTTCGTCCGGGTTGCTCTTTAGGATGACGACCATTTGAAATTCCTCCTCTTACAAGCACAAAGCCCGCAGCGTACTTGCTGCGGGCCGGTTTGTTCTTGCCTGGTTTCTTAGGGCCTTCCCTTATTTCGCGGCAATGAACTTAGCCTTACCCGCAGAGCCGGTAAAGCTAAAGTAAAAGTAGAATTGCGCCGCGATGGCTTTTGCCTGCATGGAAGAAGTCCCTCCAAAACGATTTTGTCCATCATAAGGCGTCTTTTCATCGCCGTCAAGTTAATTCCATTTAAAGATAGCGCTTTTTTTGCCCCCTTATGCTATACTTCCCTTGCATTCAGACTCTAGCAAGGAGTGATTTTCATGCCCAATAACGAGGTCTTGCGGGCCATCCGGAACCGGCGCAGCACCCGCGCCTTTCTACCCGACCAGATTTCAGACGAGGCGCTCGACGCCATCCTCGAGGCTGCGATCTGGGCCCCGAGCGGCAGCAACAGCCAAAGCTGGCTCTTCACCGCCATTCAGAGCAAGGCGGTTCTCGACCGCCTCAATGAAGAGATGCGACAGGGCTTTCTTTTGCGCTATGTGCCGGATGACGACTACCCGGGCAAGCATGGCGCCAAAAAAAGCGCGGAGCGCGAGGATTTTTGCTTTTATAACCACGCGCCTACGCTCATCATCGCCTCAAACCGCCCAAATTACGAAAACGCCATGGCCGATTGCGCCCTAGCGCTTGAGAACATGTTCCTGGCCGCCGAATCGCTGGGGCTTGGCAGCTGCTACATCAACTCGCCGCACTGGCTGCGCGACGACCCAGGCGTGCGCGCCTACCTTGCGGAGCTCGGCATTCCCCGCGAGCACACGATTTGCTCCTCGGCGGCCTTTGGCTTCATCGCCAAGGAAAGCCAGACCCCGCCGCGCAAGGAAGGCACTATAAAAATCATCCGCTAAGCGCCTCGCCTCAAAAAATGATCCGGTTTGCCTAGGCAAACCGGATTTGGCTTTGCCTCTGAATGATCTTTGCCGTATAATGACGGCTAGATAGAAAACGCGGGGCGAAGATGGCCGGAGGGCTGTGGTGTTTTCACTCTCCATAACGATTGGGGGCTGCTTTTAATTGAAGAACATACTCCTTTCAGGCCCGTCAAGAGCCGGCAAATCCACATTAGCCAAAAAAATAAGCGAAGAGCTGCATTACTCCGTCATCCACGTCGATGAAATGGTCGCCGCGTTTCAAGGGGCCTATCCGCAATTGGATATTCGGCTCAATTGGGATAGAAAAAAGACCGCAGCCAACTTGGCGCCGTTCCTCGGCCATTATCTTGGCGTAATGTCTTCCAGCCATGGCGCCGCGAAAGGGACTCCATTCGTTATGGAAGGCGGATATTTAGGGTATTTTAATTTCGAGATGATCTTGCCCATTCTGAAGGCATATGGGATAGAAAAGTTGAAAGATCATTTTATGCTGATCGGCTTGGTGCATAACAAAAAAACGGCCGAGGAATTCTTCGCTGATTTTAGGAAATACGACACGCAAGATGATTGGACCTATTACTTAGATGATGATGAGCTAAGGGAAGTTAGTCAAGAAGCCCTTCCCTACAGTCACTCCATGACCGATTATTTAACGAAATACGGCTTTACGCTATACGATACGTCTACGGAGCGGGAAGCGGTTTTGGATCAAATCATAAAGGATATAAAAAAAGCCTGAGGGGCTTTAACGCTCCCCCGCAGCCGCCCTTTTAGCGGCTGCTCTTCCAGTTGCGCTCGATTTCGCGCTGGGCGTCCTTCTCGGCCATGGCCTCGCGCTTATCGTAGAGCTTTTTGCCCTTTGCCAGCGCAATTTCAAGCTTCACCAGGCCATGCTTCAAATAAACCCTCAGCGGCACGATGGCATAGCCCTGCCGCTGCGCCTCGGCGCCCATGCGCCGAATTTCCGCCTTGTGCAAAAGAAGGCGACGAGGCCTAAGCGGGTCTTTATTGAAGATGTTGCCCTGCTCGTAGGGGCTGATGTGCAGTCCGTGCAGCACCGCCTGGCCGTTTTGGGCGGTGACGAAGCTATCGCGCAGATTCAACCTGCCCATGCGGATCGATTTTACCTCCGTGCCCGAAAGCTCGATCCCCGCCTCAAAGCTCTCTTCGATGAAATAGTCATGCCAGGCCTTGCGATTTTGAGCGAGCTGCTTAACGGCTTCCGCCATCTGCCCCGCCCCCTTTCCCCGCGCTGCGTTTCTCTTCTTAGTATATCATCGCTTCGCCGCCGCGAAAAGCCCCGTGCCCATGAAATGTTCGCCCGACTGCCCCTGCGGAGCTTCTATGCCCGCATTCAAACCCAAAACGCTGGCCCAAAAATCGCTTCCGCAAGCTCGGAGCGTGCCCCACGCCCGGGCCATTGCGGCGAAAGCCGAGTTTTCCCTTGCGCGAGTAGGGATGATCCTGGTGGCGCAA
Source organism: Christensenellaceae bacterium (assembly GCA_031287285.1). Taxonomy (GTDB): domain Bacteria; phylum Bacillota; class Clostridia; order Christensenellales; family UBA1750; genus JAITGM01. Next base: position 2,410 of record JAITTC010000117.1, on the reverse strand, counting down.
CGGGCAGACGGAGAACGGTGAAGCCTTCCCCGCGCGAGCGCGGGGGTGATCGCCGATGATCCATTTTCAGCACGGCGAACCCGGCCTTCCCCGCGCGAGCGCGGGGGTGATCCCGGCTCCACTTTGCCTTCATAAAAGGCATTCCAGCTTTCCCCGCGCGAGCCGGGGGGATCTGGATTGCTTCACCGTCATTGCGAGGAGCGTAAGCGACGAAGCAATCCAGCAACAATGCGCAAGCGCTTCTTCAAAAAGGGGGACGCTGGATTGCTTCACCGTCATTGCGAGGAGCGCAGCGACGAAACAATCCAGCAGCAATGCGCAAGCGCTTCTTCAAAAAGGGGGACACTGGATTGCTTCGCCGTCATTGCGAGGAGCGTAAGCGACGCGGCAATCGCAATGACGAGAGACCTTTCCCCGCGCGAGCGGGGATGATCCTTATTTTGCTCTCTTTTCCTGCGTCGTTCGCAACCTTTCCCCGCGCGAGCGGGGATGATCCCGGGAGGAGCTATACCTTCCAGTCCATCTCCCCGCTTTCCCCGCACGAGCGGGGGTGATCTGGATTGCCTCGCCGTCATTGCGGGGGCGTAAGCGACGAAGCAATCTAGCAGCAATGCGCAAGCGCTTCCTCAAAAAGAGGGACGCTGGATTGCTTTGTCGTCATTGCGAGGAGCGCAGCGACGCGGCAAGCGCAATGACGAAAGCCCTTCCCCCGCGCAAGCGGGGGTGATCTGGGTTGCTTCACCGCCACCCGCGAGGAGCGCAGCGACGCGGCAAGCGCAATGACGAGAGTCTTTTCCCCGCGCAAGCGGAAGGAATCCCAGCCCTTCCTTGACAAGCCGCTCAAGGTCCTAGCCTTCCTTGCGATGCGTTTCGCGGCGGAGCCGCGCGCAGGCCAGCCCCATGATCGATCCCCGCGCCGCCCCTCGGCTTCCCTGCATGAAGGGACCACACTCCTTAGGTTGCAGTTTTTCCCGCTTGGCGCGGCTCTAGGAACGGGCCTGGCGCTTTCTTCACCACCGCGATGCGCTTCGCGGCGAAGCCCCGAGCAGCCAGCCCCGTGCTCGATCCCAAAGCCTGGCGCTGGCTTCCATGAATCCCCTTAACGTTTCGATTGAATTTCAAAATCCGCCGCATTTTCGCCATTTCTCTCCCAACCTTCCCCAAGGCGCTTTCCATCCTTCCCTTTTTGCCTTATACTAGGGTTGAAGTAAGCGATTTTCTTGGGAGGTCAAGCCCCATGCGCCTTTCTATCCCCTATGGCCACGCTTCCATTCCCCTGGAGCTCCCCTCTGGGGAGGGGCTCGCCGTCTTGGAGCCCAAGCAGGGCTTCTTCCCAGACGGCAGGGATCAGGATGAGCTCGTCCTCGCGGCCATGGCCGCGCCAATTGGCTCCAGGCACCTGGAATCCCTAGCCAAAGCGGCAAAAAACGCCGTGATCCTGTGCAGCGACCACACAAGGCCGGTGCCGAGCCGCCACATCGTGCCGCATATGCTGGCTGCCCTCCGGCGCGGCAACCCGCAAATCGAAATCACCCTGCTCATCGCCACGGGCTGCCACCGCGAAACCACGACCCAAGAGCTTCGCGGCAAATTCGGCGATGAACTCCTCAAAAAAGAGCGCATCGTCGTGCACGACTGCGACGATGAAAGCAATCTGGTTTCCTTAGGGCCTTTGCCCTCCGGCGCGCAGCTCCTCCTCAACCGCCTCGCGGCCCAGACCGACCTCCTCCTGGCCGAGGGCTTCATCGAGCCGCACTTCTTCGCGGGCTTTTCGGGCGGGCGCAAGTCCGTGCTGCCCGGGGTCTGCGCAAGGGCCACGGTGCTGGGCAACCATTGCGCCGCCTTCATCCGCGACCCCCGCGCCGTAACCGGGGTCTTAACGGGCAACCCCATCCAGCGCGACATGGTGGCGGCCGCCCGCATGGCGAATTTGCGCTACATCGTCAATGTGATCTTAAACGACCAAAAAGAAGCGGTCGCGGCCTTTGCCGGCGATGCCCTGCTCGCCCACGAGGCGGGCTGCGCCGCCCTGCGCGCGGCAGCCGCCGTTCGCCCGCCCTTTTTGGCAGACATCGTGATTACCTCAAATGGCGGCGCGCCGCTTGACCAAAACATCTACCAGGCCGTCAAGGGTATGTCTACGGCCGAAGCCGCGGCCGCCGAAGGCGCCGTAATCCTCCTTTGCGCCGCCTGCGAAGACGGCGTCGGCGGCGAGGAGTTCCGCAAGGCGCTTGCTGAATGCGAAAGCCCGGCCGCGCTGCTTCGCGAAATCGAGGCCAGGCCGATGGAAAATACCCTGCCCGACCAATGGCAGGTGCAGATTCTGGCGCGCATCTTAAGCCGGCACACGGTCGTTTTCGTGACCGACGAAGGCCTGCGGCCAATCATCGAGGAAATGAAGATGCTCTAC
>JAITTC010000075.1 GCA_031287285.1 Christensenellaceae bacterium | reverse complement strand
ACTCCGCTCCACGCAATGACGAGGAGGGCCGTTAAAGCACCCCCCCAGCCACCAACCGGCCCTTCCATCGTGCCGCTTCGCTCCGCTCCTCGCAATGACGATCCCGCCCGGCTTATCTCTCTCGTCATCGCGAGCGTCGGCGAAGCAATCCCGCGTTTTCCTTTTTGAAGAAGCCTTTGCACATGCTTGCTGGATTGCTTCGTCGCCGCGCTCCTCGCAATGACGGCGAAGCCATCCAGATCATCTTCGACCGCGCGGAGAAGGCCACTGATGGGCGGCATTTCGGGGCGGCTGACCGAAGATCATCCTCGCTCGCGCAGGGTGGGCCTCTCGTCATTGCGCTTGCCGCGTCGCTTGCGCTCCTCGCGGGTGGCGGCGAAGCAATCCGGCGTCCTCCTTTTTGAAGAAGCCTTTGCACATGCTTGCCGGATTGCTTCGTCGCTGCGCTCCTCGCAATGACGAGGAGGGCCGTTAAAGCGCCAGCCCGGCCCGCTATCGGCCTTACCAACTGCCGCGCGCTCCCGCCCCTCGCGGGTGACGGCGAAGCGACCCAGATCACCCCCTCTCGCGCGGGGAGGGCCTCTCGTCATTCGGGGGAATGCGCTCTGCGGGCGTTTTTGGGCGCCAACTCTTCGCCTTCGCGTGGAGGAGGGCGGAAGCGAGCGCTGCTACGAGTCGGAACCATCGCGTTTGCCCTCGCCTATGGGCGCTTCGATTGCGGAACGCTCTTTGCGCTCCTCCAAAGGCCCGCCATTTCAAGCAAGGCCTTGCGTCGCCAGACCACGCGGCGAATCAGTCGAGAAAGAGCGAAACCTGGCTGGTTTCGGGCATTTTGCCGAGCAGCACGGGCCTGAAGCGCTTTGCAAAGCAAAAACGGCTTAAAAAACGAGCAGCTTCGGGGGAAGGCGTTCTGCGGGCGTTTTTGGGCGCCAACTCTTCGCCTTCGCGTGGAGGAGGGCGGAAGCGAGCGCTGCTGCGAGTCGGAACCATCGCTTTTACTTTCGCCTATGGGCGCTTCGCTTGCGGAACGCTCTTTGCGCTCCTCCAAAGGCCCGCCGTTTCAAGCAAGGCCTTGCGCCGCCAGACCCTGCGGCGAATCAGTCAAGAAAGAGCGAAACCTGGCTGGTTTCGGGCAAGCCGCGTAGCGCGCCCACGGCGCGCAGGGTGTCGATCACGGCGGAAGAAACCTTCGAGCGCTGCTGCAGGTCCTCGATCGAGAGAAAGGGGCCGTCTTCACGGGCACGAGTCAGCGCAACGGCGGCCGCGTCGCCCACGCCGGGCAGGCGGTTGAGCGGCGGGCGGATCTGGCCGCCTTCGATGACGAACTCGTCGCGGCTTGACTGGTAAAGATCGACCGGCAGGAAGGAAAAGCCCCTGGCCCGCATTTCGCGAACGATTTCAAGGAGGGTGAGCGTCCGCTCGTCGCGGGCCGTCGTTTCGTTCCGATCGAGCTTTTCGATGCGGCGAATCTGCGCGTTCAGGCCCTCGGGGGTATCGAGCATCACGCTCGCGTCGAACTCCGTCGCGCGGACGGTAAAAAAGCTCGCGTAATAGGCAAGCGGCTCGAAGATCTTATACCAGGCCACGCGAAAGCCCATGGTCACATACGCCGCGGCATGCGCGCGGGGGAAAAGGTACTCGATCTTGTTGCAAGAGGCGATGTAGTACTCGGGCACGCCGAGCCCCCGCATGGTGGCTTCCATCTCGGGGCTGAGCTTTCTGCCCTTGCGCACCGCCTCCATGGTGGTGAAGGCGAACTTTTCGGCCGCGCCCTTTGAGATTAAATAGTTCATGACGTCGTCCCTGGTGCAGAAGCACTCGCGCAGCGTGGCCGTGCCCTCGCGAACGAGGTCCTGCGCGTTGTTGAGCCACACGTTGGTGCCATGCGAGAGGCCCGAGATGCGAATGAGCTCGCCCATGGTCGAGGGCTTCGTATCTTCAAGCATTTGGCGCACGAAGCGCGTTCCAAACTCGGGGATGCCCAGGGTGCCGGTCGAGCAACCGATCTCGCCGGGGCTCACATGAAGCGCTTCAGGCGAGCGGAACAGCGACATCACGGCTTCGTGGTTTAGGGGGATCTCGAGCGCGCCCTTGCCCGTCAGCCTTTCGAGCATGTTGATCATGGTCGGATCGTCGTGACCGAGAATGTCGAGCTTCACCAAAATGTCGTGCAGGGAGCCAAAATCGAAGTGGGTGGTGATGGTGCCGCTCTCTTTATCGTCTGCCGGGTGCTGGATGGGCGAGAATTGATAGACCGAGTACTCGGCGGGCACGATGACCATGCCGCCGGGGTGCTGGCCCGTGGTGCGCTTCACGCCCGTGCAGCCATCCACCAGGCGCTGCTCCTCGGCGCGGGTGACCGCCCTGCCCGTTTCGTTCAAATACTTCTTCACATAGCCATAGGCCGTTTTATCGGCCAGGGTGCCGATGGTTCCGGCCCGGAAGACCTGCCCCTGGCCAAAGAGGGTTTCGACGTATTTATGCGCCTTGGGCTGGTAGACGCCCGAGAAATTGAGGTCGATATCCGGAACCTTGTCGCCATCAAAGCCCAAGAAGACCTCGAAGGGGATGTCGTGCCCGGTATGGAAGAGCTTTTCGCCGCAGACGGGGCATTCCCTTTCGGGCAGATCGATGCCGCAGGGGTAAAGCTCCTTATCGACCTCGAAATCGGAATATTGGCAGCGATTGCAGAGATAGTGCGGCGGCAAGGGATTCACCTCGGTAATCCCGCACATGGTCGCCACGAAGGAGGAGCCGACGGAGCCGCGCGAGCCCACGAGGTAGCCATCGTCGTTTGACTTCTTGATGAGCAGATACGCGCTTAGATACAGCGTGGCAAAGCCGTTGCCGATGATGGAGCCCAGCTCCTTTTCGAGCCTTGCCTCAATCAGCTGGGGCAGCGGCTCGCCATAGAGCTTCTTCGCGCCCCCTTCCGCCATCTCGCGCACCCTTTCGGCCGCGCCATCCAGCGTAGGCTGGAAGGTTTCGGCCCCGGTCGGGTGCTTGGGGAACATCGTGATCTCCTCGACCTGCGCCGCGATGGCGCGGGGGTTATCGATCACGACCTCCCTTGCGCGCCCGCCCAAATAGGCGAATTCGTCGAGCATCTCGCGGGTATTGCGAAAATACAGCGGCGCCTGCAGCGAGGCATCGCCAAAACCTTGGCCGTGCATCAGAATCTCGCGGAAGATCGCGTCCTGCGGGTCCATGAAGTGCACATCGCAGGTGGCGCAGACTGGTTTTTTCAGCCTGTCTGCGACGCGGAGAACGCGGCGGTTGAGGTTTCGAAGGTCCTCTTCGTCGTTCATCGCGCCGTTTCGAATCAGGAAGGCGTTGTTGCCCGTGGGCTGGATCTCTAAAAAGTCATAAAAAGCCGCGATGGGCTCGATTTCATCGTCGGTCTTGCCGTCTAAGACGGCGCGGATGAGCTCGCCTGCCTCACAGGCGGAACCCAGGATGAGCCCTTCGCGATGCGCTTCAAGATCGCTGCGGAAGATCTGCGGCCTGCGCTCGAAATGCTTGAGATGGCCGATGGAAACCAATTCATAGAGGTTTTTAAGGCCCGTTTGATTTTTGGCCAGGATTACGATGTGGTAGGAATCGCCCGAAGCCGCGACATGGACGCCCAGGCGGTTTAAGTCGCGCAGGGTCTTTGCGCCGTGCTCCGCTTCCGCGCGCTCGAGCAGCTTCATGAGCATAAAGGCGGTGGCGCGGGTATCGAACAGGGCGCGGTGGTGCTGGCTTAAGGGCACGCCGAGCTTTTTGCAGACCGCGTCGAGCCTGTGTCGCTTGATCTCGGGCACCACGGCCCGGGCCAGGGGAAGGGTATCGAGCGTCTGCTCCGGCAGGGCAAGCCCCGCCTGCCGCGCGGCGGCGCGCAGGAAGGCCAAATCGAAGGGCGCGTTGTGCGCGCAGACGCAGAAGCCCTCGCAAAAGGCGCTGAGGGTCTGCATCAGCTCCCCGATCTTCGGCGCGCCCTCGACCATATCGTCCCGGATGCCATTGATCTTGGTGGCAGAGGCTGGAATCCGCATTTGAGGATCCACAAAGCTGCTGAACTCATCGAGGATCTTGCCGTCCTTGATCTTGACCGCGGCAATCTCGATGATGCGATCCTTCACGGGGCTCAGGCCCGTGGTTTCCACGTCGAGCACCACATAGCTTCGCCCCAACGGGCTATCGTCCGGCGAGGAGACGATCACGCCGCCGTCGTTGACCAAATAGCCCTCCATGCCGGGGATGAGCTTCAAATTCTTGCCTTGCTTGCGCAGGGATCTCAGGGTGTCGAAGGCCTCTGGGAAGGCCTGCACCACGCCGTGGTCCGTGATGGCCAGGGCCTCATGGCCAAAGTCCGCCGCGCGGCGCATGAGCTCGCTGACGGAGCTCACGCCATCCATGGTGCTCATCTGGGTATGCAGATGGAGCTCCACGCGCTTTTCTGGCTCGTCGTCGCGCTTTTCTTCGGGCGGCAAAAGGCTTAAATCTTCGATGTTCAGGCTTAAATCCTTGCTGAACGCGTCGAATAAGCAGCTGCCGCGAACCTTCAGGCGGCTGCCTTTTTTAACCCTGTCAAGCCTGGTGAAATTCTCTGTATCTAAAAAGGCCTTGCAGCTAACC
>JAITTC010000027.1 GCA_031287285.1 Christensenellaceae bacterium | reverse complement strand
CGTGCCGCATTCTCTCCGTCATTGCGATTGCCGCGTCGCTTTGCTCCTCGCAATGACGGAGAAGCACTCCAGTGCCCTCTCTTTTGAAGAAGCCTTTGCGTGTTCTTGCTGGATTGCTTCGTCGCCTGTGCTTCTCGCAATGACAGGGACGCAATCGACGCGTCCCTCCCTCGTTATTGCGATTGCCGCGACGCTTCGCTCCTCGCAATGACAGCCAGCGAAGCAATCCAGTGTCCTCCTTTTTGAAGAAGCCTTTGCGTGTTCTTGCTGGATTGCTTCGTCGCTTACACTCCTCGCAATGACGGAGAAAGCACTTCGAACTGCGATGACGAAGAAAGCACTTAAGCTGCACGGATGAAAGGGGGCGTTAATCCATCCGCACGGACGAAAAGAAGCGCCCTGTTAGGAGCACTTCTTACGTTATGGCGAATGATCGCGAAATGGCGGCCTGAAAGCAAGCGAAACCGGCCTCACTCCCCCGGAGGGCTTGCGGGGGGCGGTGCGGCAGCCCCCAAGGCGCGTTCGAGCAGCTCGCTGGTGGCCTCTTCCTCGTATTGCTGCGTGTAGAGGGCGTGGTAATAGCCGCGCCTGGCGAGGAGTTCTTCATGGCTGCCCTGCTCCACGATCTTGCCCGCACGCACGACCAAGATGAGGTCGGCCCGGCGAATGGTCGAGAGCCTGTGAGCGATGAGGAAGGAGGTTCGGCCCGACAGGAGCCTTTCGATCGCCCGCTGGATGAGCTGCTCGGTCAGGGTATCGACCGAGGAAGTGGCTTCATCGAGCACGAAGATGCGGGGATTGGCCAAAATCGCCCGTGCGAACGAGAGAAGCTGCTTTTCGCCGGTAGAGAGCAGGTCGCCGCTCTCGCCCACGTCGGTATCGTAGCCTTGCTCCAGGCGCTCGATGATCCCTTCCGCGCTGACCGCCCGCACGGCGGCCGCGATCTCTTCGTCTGTGGCATCAGGCCGCCCATACAGGAGGTTTTCGCGCACGGAGCCCGAGAAGAGGTGGGGGGACTGCAGAACGTAGCCGATGTTTTCGTGCAGCCAAAGCTGCGAGCGCTCGCGGGTATCGCGGCCGTCGAGGAGGATCTGCCCTTCGCTTGGCTCATAGAAGCGGCAGACCAGGTTCACCAGCGTGGACTTGCCGGCCCCCGTTTCCCCTACGATCGCGACGCAGGCGCCGGCCGGCACATGCAGGCTGAAGTGCTCGAGCACGTTCTCGGTTCCGTCCGGGTAGCGAAAGCTGACATCCCTAAACTCGATATCGCCCTTTATGGGCTCCCAGTTTTCGCGCTTGGGGGCGAAAACATCGCCGTATTTTGCGACGACTTCCGGCCTGTCGGTGATGTCAGGCTTCGTGGCGAGCAGGCGGGTGAAGCGCTCGATGTTGACCTGGGTGGTGATGAGCTCGGTGAGGAGCCCGGCCAGGTTTTGGATGGGGTTGATCAGCGACAGGGCGTAGGAGGTAAAGGCCGAAAGGGTGCCGATGAGCATGAGGCCCTCCCGCGTCAGCTGCCCGCCGTAGTAGAGCACCAGCGAGATGGAGAGAACGGTTAAAAAGGTCGTCGTAGAGATGAAGAGCGCGCTGAAGCGGGAGGTGCGCACGGCGGTGCTGTGCATCTCTGCGGTGGCGGCCCTGAATTCCCCGTCGATCTTGCCCTCAATCACCAGGGTTTTGGTGGTTTTGGCGCCGGTGATGCCCTCGTTGAAGTTGCCGGTGATGCGGGAGTTGATTTCGCGCACGCGCCGGTTCCAGGCGATGAGCTTCTTTTGGAAGAGGGAGCCGATGACGATGGCGAAGGGCATGATGGCGATGACGATCAGCGCCAGCTTCCAGTGCAGGCGCAGCATGATGCCAAAGCTGCCGAGCAGGGTGACGAGGGACCATAGGGAGTCTACCACGCCCCAAGAGAGCATGGAGGCGATGCGGTTCGTGTCGTTCATCACGCGGGCGTGGATGTAGCCCACGGCGTTTTGGTTGAAGTAGGTAAACGATAGGGTCTGCAGGTGGTTAAAGCCCGTGCGCTTTAAATCGCGGCCCACGAACATCTCGATGTTGATGGCAAGCCTTGCCCAAACGCCGCCAAAGACCATTTGCGAGACCAAAACGGCGAGGAAGAGCGCCACGAAGGCGGGGAAGCCGGAAAGGCTTCGCCCGGCGATGAAGACGTCGATGGCATAGCGCTGAAAGAGCGGCACGGCCAGGGAGCAAAGGCTGTCTCCAACGAGGAGCACGCAGAGCAGGGCCGCGGTTTTGCGGTAGGGCTTGATATAGGGAAGGATCTTCCCAAGCCCGAAGAACTTGAGCTTGACGGTTTCGGGCTCTTTTTCCGCCCAATTATCCATGCTGCACCTCCTCTTCTTGCATTTGCAGGTCCCAAACGCGCCGGTAGATGCCGCCGCGCGCGAGCAATTCCTCGTGGCTGCCAAGCTCCGCCGCGCGCCCGCCGTCGAGCACCAGGATTTGATCGGCAGCCATGAGCGTGGTCACGCGGTGCGAGATGAGGATCAGCGTGGCCGTGCCCATGCGGCGGGAAAGGGCGGCGCGGATCTTGGCGTCGGTCTTGGTATCGACCGCCGAGAGGGAATCGTCAAAGACCAGGATGGGGCTGTTCCGGATCAGCGTCCGGGCGATTGCGGCGCGCTGCTTCTGCCCGCCCGAGAGGGTGACGCCGCGCTCGCCCACCACGGTGTCGTAACCCTTGGCAAAGCCCTCGATGGTCTCGCTCAGGCTTGCGTCCTGGCTGGCCGCGCGCACGGCGTCCATGTCTTGCCCCGGCAGCGCGATGGCGATGTTTTCGCCCACCGTGCGCGAAAAGAGGAAGGGCTCCTGCAGCACCATGCCGACCCCCTCTCGCAGGGAGCTCGCCCGCATTTTGGCGATGTCTACGCCGCCAATGGTGATCCGCCCCTGACCCTCCGGGATCTCGTAAAGGCGGTTCAGCAGGTGCATGAGGGTTGACTTGCCCGAGCCCGTGCCGCCCAGGATGGCGAAGGTTCTGCCCCCGGGGATTTTAAAGCTGAT
>JAITTC010000268.1 GCA_031287285.1 Christensenellaceae bacterium | reverse complement strand
ATCTATCTGCCCTGGCTGGCGAAGCTTTATGTGAGCACCCTCAACGTGGTGCACTACATGCACGACAAGTACTTTTATGAAAAGCTGCAGATGGCCCTGCACGACACCGACGTGAAGCGCTTCATGGCCTTCGGGGTGGCCGGGCTTTCGGTCGTAGCCGACTCGCTTTCTGCCATCCGCTACGCTTCCGTCGCGCCCATTCGCGATGAGGAAGGGCGGATCACGGGCTTTTTGACGGCAGGCGAATTCCCGGCCTTCGGCAACGACGACGACAGGGTCGATTCCATCGCAGAAAAGCTCCTTCGGGACTTTTTCGCCTGCTTAAAAGAGAACAAGACCTACCGAAACGCGGAGCATACCCTAAGCGCTCTCACGATCACATCCAACGTGGTCTATGGCAAGAAGACCGGCGCCACGCCGGATGGCAGGGCGGCCGGCGAGCCCTTCGCCCCGGGCGCCAACCCCATGCACGGGCGCGAAAAAAACGGCGCCCTGGCGGCGCTCAACTCCGTGGCCAAGCTGCCCTATGCCGTCTGCCGCGACGGCATCTCAAACACCTTCTCGATCGTGCCGGAGGCCCTCGGCCATTGGGAAAGCGAGCGCCGCGAAAACCTCAGCGCGATCCTCGACGGCTACTTCGAAAAGGGCGCGCAGCACATCAACGTGAACGTGCTCAGGCGCGAAACCCTGCAAAAGGCCTATGAGGACCCGGAGGCCTTCCCAAACCTCACCATTCGGGTTTCCGGCTATGCGGTGAACTTCCACAAGCTCTCGAAAGAGCAGCAGGCGGAGGTCATCAAGCGCAGCTTCCACGAGGCGATGTAGGCCTTGAAGGGCAGAATTTCGAGCTTGCAAAGCCTTGGCGCGGTGGACGGGCCGGGCCTTCGCTATGTGGTTTTTATGCAGGGCTGCCCGCTGCGCTGCCCCTATTGCCACAACCCGGAAACCTGGGATGAAAGCCGCGGCGAGGAAATGGAAGCGGACGCGCTTGTGCAAAAAATCCTGCGCTTCAGGCCCTATTTGACGGGCGGCGTGACCTTGAGCGGCGGCGAGCCGCTTCTGCAGGCGGGCTTTGCGCTGGAGCTCTTCAAGAGGCTGAAGGAAGAGGGCTTCCACACCGCGCTCGATACCTCGGGCTGCCTGGAGCCGCCGGAACTGCCCGAATTGCTCGAGAAGACGGACTTGGTTCTGCTCGACATCAAGCGGGCCGACGCTGAAAGCCACAGGCGCGAGTTCGGCCTGCCGCTCGAAGTGCCGATGGGCCTTTTAAGGCGTTTGGAGCGGCGCAATAAGCCGGTTTGGATTCGCCAGGTCGTCGTTCCCGGCGTGAACGACGGCGAAGAGGAGCTTCGCGCCCTGCGCGGGCTGATCGAGCCCTTTGCCTGCGTGAAGAGGCTGGAGCTCTTGGCCTTTCGCAAGCTCTGCGCGCCCAAGTACGAGGCGCTTTCGCTGCCCTTCCCCTATGGGGGCAAGGAGGAGCTTTCGCGGAGGCGGCAGAGCGAGCTGCAGGGCAAATACGGCTTCGTTCGGGAATAAGCATCGCTCAAAAAGCCTGTTTTTGGGCGGTGCTTGCTTTGGCAAGAGCCCAAATGATATGGCCTTAAGCGGAATGATGAAGAAACCCGCGCCGTACCACGTACCACGAGGCCGCCTGCGAGGTTCAAGGCCGCCGGAGCTCCCCTTTAAACGCCGCTATACCTGCGAGTATCGCGCGTGAAAGCAACATGCCGTTGCGGCAGATCTTCCAGGCAAAGGAAGGGCCGTGAGGGCTTGCGAATCGGGGGAAGAGGTTGTATGATGTAACAAGCGCGTAAAAACGCGAGGTTTTGGGGTGGAGGGAAGCAATTTGCAGCAAAAAGGAAAGGCCTATCAGACCGAGATCTTCTTGTTTTTTATCCTCATCGGCTGCGTGGCGCTGGCCGGCGGCCTGAACGATTCCGTTTTCGCTAACTATTACAAGGAAGTCTATCACGTCACATCCGCGCAGCGCGGTTTCATCGAGGTTCCGCGCGAATTTCCCGGCGTTGTGTGCAGCCTCATCATCGCGGTGCTCTCTTCGCTGGGCGATCTTCGCGTGGCGCTGATCGCGCAGATTCTTTCATGTCTGGGCATCACGGTTCTGGGCTTTTGGACGCCGAGCTTCGGCACGATGCTCATCTTTTTATTCATCAACTCCTTGGGCGCGCACCTCTTCCTGCCCATTCAGGATTCGATCGGCATGTCGCTGGCTGAACCCAGCCAGGTGGGCAAGCGCATGGGGCAGTACGCTTCGCTTCGCTCGGCCCTGGGGGTCGCTGCCTCGGCCTTGGTGTTTTTGGGCTTTCGATTCGGGGTTTTCAGCTTTGCTTCGCCCATTGCGGTGTTCTTAATCAGCGCCTGCGTCTTCGCCGTGGCCGCGCTGGTGGCCATCTTGCTGGTGAAGCGCCGCGGAACGGCGCCGGGCGAGCGCAAAAAAGTGCGCTTTATCTTCCGCAAGCAATATAAATACTTCTACCTGCTCACGGTGTTCAACGGCGTCAAAAAGCAGATCGCCTTCGTGTATGGCTCCTGGGTCATCGTGGATATTCTGCTCAAGGGCACCGACGTGATGGCCCTGCTCACCATCGCGACCTCGTTCATCAGCATCTTCTTCACCCAGTATTTTGGCCGCTGGCTCGACCGATTCGGCGCCAAAAAGATGATGTACGCAGAGGCTTTGATCTTCATTCCCCTCTATGTGGTCTATGGCCTGGTGGTTTGGGGGGTCGACAAGTCCTTTTTGCCCATGGCCGGCTGGCCGGTGGTGATCCTCTACCTCTTCTATGTGCTCGACAGAATGTCTATGAACATGTCCATCGTGCGCTCGATCTACCTGCGCACGATCGCTCTGGAAGACGAGGAAGTCACGCCCGCGCTTTCGACCGGGGTTAGCCTGGATCACATCGTCGCCATGATCGCGGCCTCGCTTTGCGGTCTGATTTGGGAGCTTTTTGGCAGCCAGTGGGTGTTCTTCATCGCGGCGTTCTTCTCGGTTGGGAACCTGATCGTCGCGCATCTGGTGCAGCCCGAAAAGGAGCGCGCCTATGCGGAGGAATATAGGCGGCAGAAGCACGAAGCCATTTCCGGCGATTGATGCGTTTTTTAGCCAAAGGCCCCTGGGGAAATTCCCGAGGGCCTTTTTCTTTGCCTTAAAAACCTTTTCGCCGCTTGAATCGTGTTGCTTATGAAAGGGGGGATGCGCTTTGAGCGAGAGGGAACTCACGGCGATCTATCATCGCAGGATCGACATGGTCTACCGGCTCTGCTTTTCGATGATGGGCAGCCGGCAGGATGCAGAGGACGCCGCGCAGACGGTTTTTCTGAAGCTGATGCGGAGGGAGGAAGGCTTTGCGGACGAGGAGCACGAGAAGGCCTTTCTGATCGTGATGGCAAGAAACCAGTGCCACGATTTCAGGCGCCAGTGGTGGCGCAGAAACACCAAAGCGTTGGATGAGAGCATGCCGGGCGGCGAGATCCCGGGGGAACAGGGCGAAGCGCGGCAGTTGCTGCTGAAGCTCCCGCCAAGGCTGCGAATCCTGCTGGTTTTGCACTTCGTAGAGGGCTACCGTCTGGCCGATATCGCGCAAATGCTGGGGATGAACCTGAACACCGTCAAGTCGCGGCTTAGAAGCGCGAAAAAGAAACTTAAAATGGAATGGGGGCGCCAAGAAGAATGAAAAAAAGGGAATTGCAGGCGGCTTTTGAGGCCATAACGCCGGATGAAGAGCAAAAGGGAAGAATGCTTTGCAGGGTTTTGGGCGGGATCAAGGCTAAGCGCCCTGTCAGAAGCTGGGCCTTTGGTGCCGCGGCCGCCTGCCTGGCGCTCGGCTTGGCGGCGGGCTGCCTATTGTGGCCAAAGGGCGCAGAGCCGGTGGCCTTCGCGCTGTCGCTCAGCTCGCAGGGGCAGGCCGTGGAGCTCCTTGGGGAGGACGGCAGGCGCGACCCGGAAACCCCGGATGCAGAAATGCGCTACTTCAACGCGCGGAATGAGCTGGAGTTCTATATCGAGGGGAAGAACATCCGCGAAATCGAGCTCAGCTGTGAAAGCCAATTCCTTTATGTGCTGGATTGGACCGAAACCCAGCAAGAAAAATATTGGAACTGGGAGGCCTATCATGACGTGGATCCGGACGGGGCGACGCATTATCGCCCCGAGCGCCGCTACGAGAAGGCTTGCAGGCTCAGCTTCCCCGATGGCTTTACGGGCTACGATCAGATCTGGTACCGCTGGACGGCCTATGACCTTTATCGCTGGGCGCTGGAAGACGAAGCGCAGCGCTTCCGAAGCGCGAATCTCGATATCGGCGCTTTGAGCGAGGAAGAAAAGCTGAAGCTTGCGGCGGGCGAAGGGAGCGCTGCAGGGCACATCGTTTTGGACGGCTACCCCGAGGAAAAGCTCCGCGACCGCATCACCATCCGCCTAACCGATCGATGGGGCAATGTGCGGGTCGAGCACATCGATCTGGAGATCAGCAGCGACGCGCTTGGGCGCAACGTCGTGAGCGCAAGGCTTGAAAAATAGCCTGGAAGGCAAAAAAAGCGCCCCGGAGGCAATCTTCCGGGGCGCCCAAACGCTTACAGCTCGCCGGGCCAGGCGCCTTCGAAGACGAAGGCCGCGGGCCCCGTCATGTAGACGCGATTGTCGCTTGCTCGCCAGTCGATGCTCAGGTCGCCGCCAAGCAAATGCACGGCAACCGGCTGCCTGGGCACGAGCCCCATGCGGATGGCGGCCACCGCGCTGGCGCAGGCGCCCGTGCCGCAGGCCAGGGTTTCGCCAGAGCCCCGCTCCCAGACCCGCATGCGCCCTCCGAGCGCAAGGCTTGAAAAATAGCCTGGAAGGCCAAAAAAGCGCCCCGGAAGGCAATCTTCCGGGGCGCTCAAACGCTTATAGCTCGCCGGGCCAGGCGCCTTCGAAGACGAAGGCCGCGGGCCCCGTCATGTAGACGTGGTTGTCGCTTGCTCGCCAGTCGATGCTCAGGTCGCCGCCGAGCAAATGCACGGCGACCGACTGCTTGAGCACAAGCCCCATGCGGATGGCGGCCACCGCGCTGGCGGAGGCGCCC
>JAITTC010000261.1 GCA_031287285.1 Christensenellaceae bacterium | reverse complement strand
CTACATCGGCCCGACCGCCGTGGAGCAGAGCGATAAAAGCGACACTTCGGTGTGCCGCGAGGCGATAGAGGAACTCTCGGCGGCAGCGAGCCGCTCGGTGCCGTCCCTGCCCTTGCGCGGCGCGATCACCCTGTTTGCGGGCCTTCGCGCCATGCCGGAACCCCATGACTTCATCGTCGGGCTCTCGCCCGCAAACCCTCGGCTGGTGCAGGCCGCGGGCATCTGCTCGCCCGGGCTCACGAGCGCCCCGGCGATCGCCGCAGAAGCCGCGCAGGCCCTTGAGAAAGCTGGGCTCCTGTTAGAGGAAAAGCCTGATTTTAACCCGATTCGAGAGGCGCCCAAGGCCTTCCGCGACATGAGCGAGGCGGAGCGTAAGGCTGCCATCGCAAAGGACCCAGCGTATGGCCGCATCATCTGCCGCTGTGAAACCGTGCCGGAGGCCGAGATCCTTCGCGCGATCCGCGAGATCCCCGGCGTGCCGACGCTCGACGGCGTAAAGCGCAGGGCAAGGGCCGGAATGGGGCGCTGCCAGGGCGGTTTTTGCAGCTCGCGCGTTCTGGAATTGATCGCGCGGGAGCGGA
Source organism: Christensenellaceae bacterium (assembly GCA_031287285.1). Classification (GTDB taxonomy): domain Bacteria; phylum Bacillota; class Clostridia; order Christensenellales; family UBA1750; genus JAITGM01. Next base: position 2,023 of record JAITTC010000261.1, on the reverse strand, counting down.
GAGTGCCGATGGAGAGCATCACAAAGTCCGGCGGGCGCTCGCAGCTGCTCGTGGGCAGGACGAGGGAGGTTGACGAATGAGGACCGCGGAAATCGCGATCATCGGCGGCGGGCCCGCGGGCCTGGCCGCCGCGCTGGCCGCCCATGAGGCTGGCGCTAAGGAGATTTTGATTCTGGAGCGCGACGCAAAGCTGGGCGGCATCCTGCAGCAGTGCATCCACAACGGCTTTGGGCTGCACTATTTTAAGCAGGAGCTGACCGGCCCCGAATACGCCGCCCGCTTTGAGGAAAGGCTTTTGGGCACCTCGATTACCGTGCTGACCGAAACCATGGTTTTGGAGCTCTCAAAAGACAGGGTCGTGACCGCCGTGAGTGCAAAAGAGGGCTTTTTACAGATCAAAGCGAAGGCCATAATCCTGGCCATGGGCTGCCGCGAGCGCAGCCGCGGCGCGCTGCTCATTCCAGGGACGAGGCCTGCCGGCGTCTACACCGCGGGGCTTGCGCAAAGGCTAGTCAACATGGAAGGGCTGCTCCCCGGCAAGGAGATCGTGATCCTGGGCTCCGGCGATATAGGCCTCATCATGGCAAGGCGCATGACCTGGGAGGGCGCGAAGGTCAAGATGGTCTGCGAGCTGATGCCCTATTCCAGCGGGCTCACCAGGAACATCGTGCAGTGCCTGGAAGACAACGACATTCCCCTCTATTTCAACACCACGGTGGTCGAAATCCATGGCAGGGAGCGCCTCGCGGGCGTGACCATCGCCAAGGTCGACGAGCAAACGAAGAAGCCCATACCGGGCACCGAGAAGTTCGTGCCCTGCGATACGCTGCTCTTATCGGTTGGGTTGATCCCCGAAAACGAGCTGAGCCTGCAGGCCGGCATCGAGATGGACCCGGTAACCGGAGGCGCGCGCGTGAGCCAAGAAAGGCAGACCTCGCTGCCCGGCGTGTTCGCCTGCGGCAATGTGCTCCACGTACACGACCTGGTCGATAACGTATCTGAAGAGGCCGAGATTGCGGGTGCGGCCGCCGCGCGCTTCGCAAAAGGGGAGGAGGGGCAGCAAGGCCGCGAGATCCCCGTGAGGGCGGAAGGTGGCGTGCGCTATGTGGTTCCTCAGCGCGTACTCGCGCGCGAAGGCGAGGAGCTGACCTTCTACTTTCGCGTGGGCGCCACCCACCGCCCGGCACAGCTCTGCGTCTTGAGCGGCGACGAGCAGCTGCTTAGCCGCCGCAAGGCCATCATGACGCCGGGTGAAATGGAAAGCGTCACGGTGAGACTGGCAAAGCTGGGCGACGAAATTATACTCAGGGTCGAAAACGCCTAAAGGAGCGTAAAATGAACGAAAACAGTGCAAAAAAGCAAAAAAGCGCCGAGTTCGTCTGCATTGCCTGCCCATTGGGCTGCAGGCTAAAGGTGAGCCAGACCGAAGAAGGACTGCTGGTCGAAGGCAATCGCTGCAAGCGCGGCGAAAGCTATGGCCGGCAGGAATTCAGCGCGCCCCAGCGCGTGGTGACCTCTACGGTGCGCGTCGACGGCCGCGGCTGCGTGGTCTGCCCGGTTAAAACCGCTTCGCCGGTGCCAAAGGCTAAGGTGCCCGAGGTCTTGGCCGCGATTTATGGCATTTCAGCGTCAGTACCGCTAAAGATCGGCCAAGTCTTGGCCGAAGACATCGCGGGCACGGGCGTAAAGCTCATCGTCACCGCGAATATGGGCTGAAGCGATAGCGCTAATGCGGCTAGGCCGTGGGCACGAGCTTCTGCGCGCTTATCAGGATGCGGTCCGGGGGTAGGCCGGTCTTAATCATTAAAGGGAATACATAGAACATAAACACAATAAGAGCGAGCAGGCTTCCCCTGCTCGCTCTTATAGAAAAGACTCCGGCGGCTACCTATTTTCCCGGGCCATTACCAGCCAAGTATCTTCGGCGTGAAAGGGCTTAACTTCTGTGTTCGGAATGGGTACAGGTGGATCCCCTTTGCCATCACCACCGGAATTGCTCAAGGACTGCTCTTGGCTTGCCTTG
>JAITTC010000257.1 GCA_031287285.1 Christensenellaceae bacterium | reverse complement strand
GGGAAGAAGTTGAGCTCTGCCCGGAGTGCGGGGAGCATACCGTGGTGCCTGGCGAGGAACTTTGCGCTTTTTGCCTAAAGGAGATGGCCAGGCAGGAGCTCGCCATGAACGCGGGGGAGGATGTGGTGCCGCCGGCTGGCGAAGAGGTGGTGGAGCTCGACGCCGCCAGCGGCATGAACGAGATCGTCGACATTGCAGAAGATGAAGACATCCCCACGGACGAATACCAAGAGATTCACCGCGAGCTCAAGATCGGCGGCGAAGAGGAAGAGGGCGTAGAGATCATTGACCTTGAAACCGCGATCCTGGAAGAGGAAGAGCTGGCAGACGATGACGATCTCGAGGATGAATAGCCGATGCGCCTCTTTGCGGTAGGCGACCTTCACCTGCCAGGCTCGCAGAACAAGCCCATGGACGTATTCGGCGGCCATTGGGAAGGGCATTTTGGCAAGATCGCCGAGGATTGGGCGCAAAAGGTGGGGGAAGACGATCTGGTTTTACTGCCCGGCGATCTTTCCTGGGCGATGAGCTTTGAAGACGCCCTGCCGGATCTTCAGGCCATCTTTGCGCTGCCGGGGCAAAAGGTCTTGCTGCGGGGCAATCACGACTATTGGTGGCCGGCGATCTCCCGCCTGCGGGCCGTTCTGCCTCCGAATGCCTACGTCTTGCAAAACGACGCGGCGCCGGTGGGCGGGTATGTCGTGGCGGGCTCGAGGGGCTGGATCATCCCCAGGGAGGGCCGGGGCGACAAGCAGGATGAAAAGATTTACCAGCGCGAATTGATGCGATTGGAGCTTTCGCTGAAAGACGCGCAAAAGAAGGCCGCAGGGCGGCCCATCGTCGGGATGCTGCACTACCCGCCAAGCCTGGAAGGCGGCGAAAAGACGGGATTTACCGAGCTTTTTTCGGCCTATGGGGTAAAGGCGGCCGTCTATGGGCACCTGCACGCGGAAGGCTTGGCCGGGGCGTTTAACGGCCCAATCGGCGGGGTTCACTACCAGAACGTTTCCTGCGACGGGCTGGGCTTTAAGCTGAAGGAACTGCATATAGGCGAAGAGAAATGAGGAGGGGCTGAAAGCGCCTCCTTTTGCTTTTTAAGCTTCTCGGCAAAAAAAGCTTAGAAAACATCTATGTGTTCATTGAAAATACAAATTCGCGTGCTATACTAGGGCTCAGGATCGAAGGGGGTGCCGCATGGAAACGAAGCGTTTTCGCATCGAGGGGATGAGCTGCCAGAACTGCCAGGATCGAATCACGGCCGCGCTGCTTAAATCAAGAGGCGTTGGCAGCGCGAAGGTCGATTACAGAAGTGGCAGGGCGGAAGTGGCCTTTGATGCGGATAAGACCAGCTTTGCCCGGATCGCTGCGGTCGTCGAGGGGCTCGATTACGGCATTTTAGTCGAAAGCGAGGGCGCTTTCGACTGGAAGCGCGCCGCCTGCATCCTTTTGCTGGTCGTCTGCCTTTACGCCCTGCTTGAAAGAACCGGCGCGGTAAATTTCCTCCTGCCTGGCGCCTTGGCAGACTCTCAAATGGGCTTTTTCATGCTGGTGTTGATTGGCCTGACCACCTCCCTGCACTGCGTGGCGATGTGCGGCGGCATCCATCTTTCGCAAAGCTTGCCCTCCGATGCGCAAAAAGCCTCTTTTTTGCCCGGGCTTTGGGTGAATCTTGGCCGGGTGCTTTCGTATACGGCGGTCGGTTTTTTGCTGGGCGGCGTCGGGGCGCTTTTTAGGGGCGGTGCGGGCTCCCCTTTGCCGGCTGCGGCGCAGGGCGCGCTGAAGATCATCGCGGGGCTTTTCATGGCGGGGATGGGCCTCAACATGCTGGGCGTCTTCCCCTGGCTCAGGCGCCTGATCCTTCGCCTGCCGGGCGGCTTTTCTGGGCGCCGCGGGCATCCCTTCGTGGCCGGCCTTCTCAACGGCCTCATGCCCTGCGGCCCGCTGCAGTCGATGCAAATCGTGGCGCTGGCCTCGGGCAGCCCCCTTTTGGGCGCGCTTTCGATGCTTGCCTTCGGCCTTGGCACGCTGCCCCTGATGCTGGGGCTGGGGGCCGCCGTGGCGCTGCTTGGAAGGCGCTTTAAAAGGGCCGTTTCGGCAATCGGCGCGGGGCTTGTGGCGGTGCTTGGCCTGCTGATGCTGGCCCAAGGCACGAGCCTGACCGGCCTCTTGGCGCCAGAAAAGCTGCTGGTGCTGGTGATTGCGCTGTTTGGCCTGGGGCTTGTGATGGCGATCCCCTTCAAAGGGCGGTTTACGCGGGGAATTTGGGCACTGGCGCTGCTTTGTGCGCTGGCGCTGCCCCTTTTGCGTGGCGGGTTGTCGATCGGCCCCATCGGCAATGCAGGCGGCGGGAATGCCGACCGGGCCGAAATCCTTAGCGGCAGGCAGATCGTGCGCAGCAGCCTGAAGCCCGGCGGCTATCCGGATATAGAGGTGGAAGCCGGGCTGCCGCTGACCTGGGTCATCGACGCGCCGCAGGGCAGCGTCAACGGCTGCAACAATCGCCTGCTCATTCCGGAATACGGAATAGAATACGCCTTTCAAACGGGCGAAAACACCATCGAGTTCACGCCGGAAGCGGCCGGCGTGGTTCCCTATAGCTGCTGGATGGGCATGATCCGCGGCAGCATCATCATAAAGGAGGAAAAGGGATGAAAACCGGCCGGATTTGTGTAATTTTCGCCCTGCTTTTGGCGCTCTTGCTCGCGGGCTGCGCGGGAGGCGGCGCAAGCTCTGGGCAAAAGGAGGCGCAGGCTATCTTAGAGGGCGAAAGCCTGCGCATTCCGCTCAAAGAGATTGGCGAAACGGCGAGCTTTTATCCGGTGGAAGTCGACGGCACGGCCATGGAGGTTTTGGCCGTCAAGGCATCGGACGGCAGCATCCGCACGGCCTTTAACACCTGCGAGGTTTGCTTCGATTCGGGCAGAGGGTATTATAAGCAGGAGGGCGGCGATCTCGTCTGCCAGAACTGCGGGAATCGCTTCAGCATGGATCAGATCGAGCAGCAGTCGCGGGGCTGCAATCCCTGGCCGATTCTAGCGGGGGATAAGACGGCGACCGAAGAGGAGATCCTGATCCCCTATGAGTTCCTCGCGGACTCCAAGCGCGTTTTTGAAAACTGGAAGAGCAGAAGCTGAGCTGCGAAGCGGTGAAGGGAAGGGCCGAGAAATGGAAAGCAGGGTTTTGAATGTCCGGGGGATGACTTGCGCCGCCTGCGCGGCCAGAATCGAAAAGACGGTGAAGAAGCTTCCCGGCATCGGGCAGGCGACGGTGAACCTCGCCAGCGAGAAGCTCTTTGTGGAATACGACGAAAGCGCGCTGAAACTGCCCGAAATTCAGGCTGCGGTGAGCAGGATCGGCTATGAATTGGTCGAAAGAAGCGAAAGCAGCGGCGTGACCATCCCAATCGGCGGCATGAGCTGCGCGGCCTGCGCCCAAAGGATTGAAAAGGGGCTGAAGAAGCTGGGCGGCGTGCTCGAGGTCGCGGTCAATTACGCGACCGAGAAGGCGGCGGTCCGCTACGATCCGCAAAAGCTGAAGCTCTCGGCCCTTCGCGAGGCGATTGAAGGGCTTGGCTATGAGGCGCTCGAGATGAACCGCGTCGAGGCGGCGGACGAAGACCGGGCCAGGAAACAAGCTGAAATCAAGCGGATGTGGACGAAGTTCATCGTTGCCGCCGTGTTTTCGCTGCCGCTGCTCTACATCGCGATGGCGCCGATGCTGCCGGGCGTGAAGCTGCCCTTCCCGGCCTGGCTGCGCCCCATGGACTTCCCGCTCGTTTACGCCCTGACCGAGCTTTTGCTCACGCTGCCGGTGATTGGCGTGGGGTACCGATTCTATTATGTGGGCTTTCGCGCGCTGTGGATGCGCAGCCCCAACATGGATTCGCTGGTGGCAATCGGCACGAGCGCCGCGGTGCTTTACAGTATCTACGGCACCTTTTTGATCGCCGGCGGGCAGTTTCACGCGGTGGATGCGCTGTATTTCGAGTCTGCCGGGGTGATCGTGACGCTGATCCTGCTTGGCAAGACGCTCGAAGCCGTGTCAAAGGGCCGCACGAGCGAGGCGATCAAGAAGCTGATGGGCCTTGCGCCCAAGACCGCGCTCGTGATTCGCGGCGGCAGCGAAATCGAGATCCCCATCGACGAGGTGAAGATCGGCGATTTGCTGCGGGTTCGGCCGGGCTCGACCATCCCGGTGGATGGCCAGGTCACCGAAGGATCAAGCGCCGTCGACGAATCGATGCTCACCGGCGAGAGCATGCCGGTCGATAAAAAGTCCGGCGATCCTCTCTACGCGGCGTCTCTCAACACGACGGGCGCGCTGACCTTCAGGGCGGAAAGGGTCGGCGCGGAAACCGCCCTGGCCCGCATCATTAAGCTGGTCGAGGATGCGCAGGGCTCAAAGGCGCCGATCGCCCAGCTGGCCGACCTGGTTTCTGGTTACTTCGTGCCCGTGGTGTGCGGAATCGCCCTGCTTTCGGGGCTTGCCTGGTTTTTGGGCACGGGCGGCGATTTGAAGTTCAGCCTGACGATCTTCATCTCGATTCTGGTCATTGCCTGCCCCTGCGCGCTGGGCCTTGCGACGCCAACGGCCATCCTGGTGGGCACGGGGAAGGGCGCGGAATACGGCATCTTGATTAAAGGCGGCGAGGCGCTGGAAACCGCGCATAAGGTCAGCGCCGTCATCCTTGACAAGACGGGAACCATCACCGAGGGGAGGCCCGCCGTGACCGATTTCATGCAGGCGGGGGGCCTGAGCGCCGAAGAGCTGTTAAGGCTTGCCGCCTCGGCGGAGCTTAGCTCCGAACACCCCCTGGGGCAGGCCATCGTGCAAAGGGCGCGGGAAGAGGGCCTGGAGCTTGAAAAGGCCGAAGGCTTCCGCTCCTTGACGGGGCTTGGCATTGAGGCTACAATCGGCGGTAGGCGGGTTTTGGCCGGGAACGAAAAGCTGATGCAAGAGCGCGGCATCGCCCTTGGCGGCATGGCGAGCCAGAGCGATGCGCTGGCGAAAGAGGGCAAAACGCCGATGTTCATCGCGGCGGATGGCGAAATTTGCGGGCTGGTCGCCGTGGCCGACGTCGTGAAGCCCTCAAGCCGGGCGGCGATTGCGGAGCTTCGCCAAATGGGCATCGAGGTTGCGATGCTGACCGGCGATAACCGCCGCACCGCGGAGGCAATCGCCAGGCAGGTGGGCGTTGAGCGCGTGCTGGCCGAGGTTTTGCCGGGCGATAAGGCCGGCGAGGTCAAGAAGCTGCAGGGCGAGGGGAAAAGGGTCGCCATGGTGGGCGACGGCATCAACGACGCCCCGGCGCTTGCCCAGGCGGATGTGGGCATCGCCATAGGCTCGGGCGCCGACGTGGCCATGGAGTCCGCGAGCATTGTCTTGATGCGCGGCGACCTCCTCGATGTGCCCACGGCCATCGAGCTTAGCCGCCGCACCATTCGCAATATCAAGCAGAACCTGTTTTGGGCCTTTGGCTACAACGTGATCGGCATTCCAATCGCTGCCGGGCTCTTGCATTTGATCTGGGGCGGCCCGCTGCTCAGCCCCATCTTTGCGGCGGCCGCGATGAGCCTAAGCTCGATTTCGGTTTTGACGAACGCCCTGCGCCTGAAGCGCTTTAAGCCGCCGCGCAGGGCCTGAAGGAGGAATTTATGCGGTTTTTACGGATTTTGCCGTTGATGGCGCTGCTCTTTGCGCTCAATGCCTGCTCACTGCTGGATGTGGTGGCCTCCGATGCGGTGCGCGCCTTCGATGAAGTACTCGACTCCCTTCCGGCGACGGGCAGCGCGGAGGAGGGGGGCTGGGTTTTGACCGCGCCGGACGGCGCCGCGCGCTTGATCATCGGGATCGATCACATGGCCTTGTGGGCGGACGCGCAGCCCTTTATCGACGCTGGGCTCGATCTGTCTAAGCTGCCGGACCAGAACCCAGAAAGCCTCGTCTTTCTTACGCCCGCCTTCGATATGCTGAACATGAACGTGAAAGACAGCGCGAAGAAGCAGTTTGCGTCCAATTTGCGGCCGCTGCGCAAATACCTGGGCTACCACGGCGCGATGGACCATTACAATCTCGAGTTCGACGAGGGGAATCTCTTCGAATGGGCCAAAAACATGCAAAAAAACAGCGTCAGCGGCGAAGAGCAGCTGAAAGACATCGTGTTTGTGCTAAATCCGGGGCCGCTGATCGAGGCGGGGCTCGACCCAAACGCGGTGGTGGGCTGGGCCTACGCTGCCGTGCCGGTGGAAGCAGACGGCCGGATGAGCGAGGTTTGGAAGCTGCTAAAGCCCTTTGACCTGGGGCCCTGAGGAGGAATGCGATGCAGATAGAATTGATTCCGGCGACGGCCGCCGATGCAAGCGCGCTGGCAGCCATTCAGCGGAAGGCCTTTGAGCGGCTGTATGCGCAGTATCACGATGAAGGCAGCCCCTACCTGCGTGGAGAAGCCGAGATACTAAATTGGCTTGAGCGCCCCAACTGGAAGGTGTTCAAAATACTGGTGGGCGGCGTTTTAGCTGGCGGAATGGCGGCCTGCGAGCGGCAGGGGCTGCCCGGCGAATGCTATTTGGCGCGGGTCTATATCCTGCCGGAAATGCAGGGCAAGGGCATCGCCAGCCGCGCGGTCTTGCTCTGCGAGGCCGAGTTTCCCGCCGCCACACGCTGGTCGCTCGACTTCCCCGCCGACCAGCCGGCAAACCGCAGGTGCTATGAGAAGGCGGGCTATACCGATACCGGCGAAACAAGGGAGCAAAGCGAGGGCAAGATCACCCTTGCGCTGTATGAAAAGCTAAAAACGAAAGGGAGGTAAGAAAAAATGGCAAAAACGGTCTTGAAGGTAGAGGGTATGTCGTGCGAGCATTGCGTGCGCGCGGTAACCAATGCGGTCAACTCGCTGCCGGGCATCGACGGCGTGGCCGTG
>JAITTC010000249.1 GCA_031287285.1 Christensenellaceae bacterium | reverse complement strand
TGGCGCGAAATGGCGGGCTCTTCGCCGCCAAAGTCGATGCCGATCAGCCCGCCAAGCGAGCAGGCGGTTTGATCCATGAGGCCGCTGGGCTTGCCAAAATAGCGGTTTTCGGCCCATTGGCAGGCCTTGGCCCGCGCGATGCCGTCGATCGTTCCGTCGTTATACAGCCCGTCTATGATCGCCGCGACCAGCAGCTCAAAGGCAGCGGAGGACGAAAGCCCCGAGCCCGAGAGCACATCCGAGCACATCACGGCCCGAAAGCCGCCGATTTTATAGCCCGCATTCCGCAGGCCCTGCAAAATGCCGCGAATCAGCGCCAGGCTCGTGCCCTCTTCGCCCTTTTGCGGCTCCAGCTCGTCGATCTTCACGGTGAAGGGCTCGCTATAGCCCTCTGAGTACAGCGTCACCAGGCCATCGTCGCTGCGCCGCGCCACGGCCTTCATGTCAAGTGTCACGGCGGCTGCCAAGACCCTGCCGCGGTTGTGGTCCGTGTGGTTGCCGCCGATCTCCGTGCGCCCGGGCGACGAAAAGAAGCGCCAGCCGCCCTGGCCGAAGCGCCGCGCAAATTCCCTCGTAAGCGCGGTAAACTGCCGCCGCGCCTCTTCATAGCCCTTGCCGTAGAGTTCCAAGCCATCAGCTTTCATCCGGGTTTGCGCCTCCCTTCCACATGCCCCGCCTAGGGCTCAACCCATAAAAGCAACCGAAGGGCCTTGGCTGCTGTTCCCAAGCTACGCCCCGGCTGGCGAATCGCTGGGCTTTGGCGTGGAGCCTGCCGGCCTTGGGGTCACGCCCACATAGCTAATGCCCTGAATCTCTTTATAATAGTCGTCGCGCAGGAGCTCGCGGCTGAGCTCTTCGCCATTTTTCTTCTCGACGCGGTAAGAGCGCACCTTGACGCCATCGCGCCCCTTCTTTTTCACGTGGGTTTCGTCGGTATAGGCCACGAACTCGGCAGCCGTGTCTGGAATGATCTCGATTTCTGGCGCCGGGATGGTCTCGTAGACCTCGTTCACGATCTCGTAGCTCATGCCCTCTTCGAGCGGGTAACCCCAAATGGCGATGACGACCGCCTTGTTGCTGACGCGCCCTTCGATAAAGATCGGGTAGTCGCTGTTGTTCTTAAAGACGAAGTCCTTATAATCCCAGGCGACTGCGGCGTCGGTTCCCGGCTCGACATAGCTGACCGTGAGCGAGTGCTTGCTGGACTTGAGCACCTGCAGCCCTGCCTTCACCACCGCCTGATACAGCGTGGTCGAAACCTGGCAGACACCACCCCCCGGCCCGACGACGATTTCATCATCTTGAATCACGCCTGCGTTCTTGTAGCCCTGCTCAAGGCCGCGCTCGCCGGTCACCTTGTTAAACGAAACCTCTTCGCCGGGCTGCACCATCAGCCCATTGAACTTGGCAAGGGCGGTTTTTACGTTATGAATGCGCTCTTCCGAGCTTGATCCAAGCTCCGTCGTGGTGCGCACGATGCGCTTCGTGCTCAGGGTCAGGGTTTCTTCCAGCACGGTTGGCAGAACGGTTTCTGGCTGCAGCTCGATGGTTTCGGTGAAGCCGTTTTCGAGCTGGCGCTTCGCCTGCAGGCGCAGGGCATCCAAATCCACGCTGCGCCCGTTTTGCTCCCTCGTGATGCGGAAGCGGTCTTCCAGATCCGTATCAAAGCTCACCGTCGCGTCGAGCGCCGGGGTATCCACCGCCGTCTTGATCTCTTGCAGCGCCGCAAGCAGCGCATTTTCGTCATAGCTAATCTGGCTGTGCAGCGTTTCCCCCTCGCTGCGCAGGCGGCGAATCTCCGCCTGCCTTTGGAATATGTTCCCTTCACGGCCCAGAGCCCAGGCTTCCTCGATGAGAGCGTCGATGTTGGCCCGAATCGCGATCTGCTCGGGCGGGATCACCCAGCTTCTTTCGCCGAAGTGAAAGCGAAGCGTCAGGGCCTCAAGCCTCGGCGCGTTCACCGCGCGCAGCTGCGAGGCAGCCTCGGTTCGCTGCATCTTGCCAAGGTCCACATCGTCGATGCGCACGCCCGGGTAAAAGCCACCCCCCGCAGAGCTCAAATCCAGCAGCAGCCGCACGGCGAAAAAGCCCAAAACCAGCAGCGTCACCGCCACGAAAGCGAGCAGGCGCTTGCGGTTCCTGCGGCTGCGGCGCAGTTCTGCGCGGCGCAGAAACTCCGGCCGCTCCTCGGGTTTTTGATGGTCGCCTTGCCCGCCCTTTCGGGCGCTCCTGCGCTGCAGGGGCGCGTCTTCAATCCGCCTTTTAGCGGGGCGCTCCTCGGAAGAATCAAGGCCGAAGGGCCGCCTTGGCGGCCGCGAAGAATCGCTCATGCACGAGCACCTCAAACGTCAAAATTTGTTTCATTATATCACGGTCTACCATGTATGCAAAGGAAAAAGCAGCCTGCACGCATTTAAGCTCCCCGCAGGCGTGCGCAGCGCCGTTTTTTAGCGAGTACCCTCCAAAAACGGCGAGCCGCGCGCTTAGTATGCTCGCTTTCAAGCCTTTCAGCGGCATCAAAGGCAAAAGCCCGCGAAAGCGGGCTTTTGCCTGGATTTTAAGGGCTGATCCTTCTTTATTCGCCGACGCGGTTGACCTGCAGCGAGGTGCCGTTCGCGGGCAAATACAGCGAGGTACCGGGAGTGGACTGCGCAGCCAGCTGCAGCACCGTGCCGGCGGGCAGGTAGACCGTGTTCGACTGCGACGCCGGAGTTACCTGGGTCGCGGCCGGGTTCGTGCCTGCGGCCGTGCCGGCGATGGGCGATCCATTCGCCGTCACGTAGGTCTGCACATAAGCGCCGCTGATGGGCACCGAATAGCTCGTTCCGTAGCTGATCTGGTAGGTGCCCGCCTGGTTGATCGTGAGCGTCGAGTTCGACGGGTTCACGGTCACGCCGCTGGAAGCACTGGCGGTTCCCGCGATGTTCAGCGGGGTTTGGGTGGCGCCCAGGGTGAGATTGGCATCTGCCGCATTATATACGCCGCCAAATGCCGGCGTCACGCCAGGTCCTTGGGGGCCCTGCGGACCTTGCGGACCTTGCGGACCTTGCGGGCCCTGCGGACCTTGGGCCCCGGTTGCGCCCTGCGGGCCTTGCGCCCCGGTTGCGCCCTGCGGGCCTTGGGGGCCCTGCGGGCCTGTGGCGGTAACACTTTTATGACAACATGTCGTAGGGAGCGGGTATGCCGTTGTTTTAGATAGCTTGGCTACCCTACCCGACGATTGGTTCTTGTTGGTTGTTCTCGATAAACTCCAATATTCGGCGGTGCTGGTCTGCGAAATTGAAGGTTATCTTTAAATCGCCGCCTTCGTGAATGTGAATCACCTTAATTAACGAGGTGATTACTCGGCGACTTAGTTCCGTAACGTTCCTGTGTTCAAGGAAGGTCGTGAAGTAGGAATTACCCGAAGCCACGCCGTTTTCCATATCAGAGCGTTCCTCTTCAAGGTTTGCGATATCCTGCTTTAACCGGCGTTCCTTGTCCTCGAATTCCCGCTTCATTGCGTGATATTCCTCGTGCGAGATATCGCCGTTCTTCCAGTCCACATATAGCCCCGTGCGCAAGCCCGCCATTTTCGCAAGTTCATGTCTGCGTGATTCCAACGCTGTTGTAATGCGGATTGACGCGCTTTTCTTTGCAGGTGAACGGTTGATTTCTTCGATTATCCCTGCCATGTTCGCTACAAGAAAGACTTGTTTTTGGATTGCTTCCAACACAGCAGATTCCAGCTTCTCATGCCGTATCGAGTGGCGGGAACAAAGCCCCTGCACCGTGTGAGTTTTGCAAGCGTAGT
>JAITTC010000160.1 GCA_031287285.1 Christensenellaceae bacterium | reverse complement strand
GTCGTTTTCTCTGCGCCGGAGGGCTATGACGCGGCGCGCGGCACCGGCGGCATCGGGCTATGCTCCGCCTATGTCGAGCATGAGCCCGAAAAGGCCGCCGCCCTTGGCGAGAAATACCTGCGCTTTGGCATAGGCATCGCCGAAAAGGTCGAAAATCCCCATCTGAGCATGGCCGGAGTGAAGATCGAACCCTATGAGATCACGACCGAAGTAAAGCCAGGCTCGGTGGTCTTCACCTCAAAGCCGCCGAAGGTGAACGGTTATTGCTTTGAGGAAGTGCGCACGGCGAGCGTGGATGGCGATACCCTGACCATTCAGACCAGCTTTAAGAACACCGGCGATAAGCCCATAAACGAGCGGGAATATAACCATAACTTCGTCCTCTTGGGCGACCACAAGACCGGCCCTGACTATACCCTCGACCTGCCGAGCGTGCAGAACCTGATCATCGTGCCATCCTGCCCGGTGCTTGAGCAAAAGGGCGATGGCGTCACCTGGAACAAGGAGATTACCGAGGGTTCGTTCTTCAATCAGTTCGACGATATGAAGGCCGAAAAGACCGATTACTATTGGAAGCTCAGCTTGGATGGCACCCAGCTTTCGATGCTTGAGCGCGGCGACTTTTTGCCCGAGCATTTAACCGTTTGGGGCATTTCGCACTGCATCAGCAGCGAGGTTTTTGTGGAATTCAGCGTAAAGCCCGGCGAAAGCGCGAGCTGGACGCGGCAATGGGTCTTCACCGCCTAAACCCAAGCTAAATTAAAGGAGGACTTCCCATGCCGCTCATCGACATGCCTCTTGAGCAACTAAAAGCCTATGCGGGGCGCAGCCCAAAGCCCGCCGATTTCGACGAGTACTGGGCCAAGGCCATTCAGGAGCTCGACGAAACCCCGCTAAACCCTGAATTCATCCCTTCCGCCTTCCGAGTAAAGGGCGTTGAATGCTTTGATCTCTACTTCACGGGCGTGGGCGGCTCGAGGGTGCACGCAAAATTCCTGAAGCCAGCGGCAATCGATGGCAAGGCGCGCGCCGTGCTGCAGTTCCACGGCTATTCGGGCGACAGCGGCGACTGGGCCGGCAAGCTTGGCTACGCGCTGGAGGGCTTCGTGCTCGCGGCGCTCGACTGCCGCGGCCAGGGCGGCCTTTCAGACCACACGGAACCCACGCGCGGCACGACGCAAAGCGGCCTCATCATCAGGGGCCTAAACGACCCTGACAAGACGAAGCTCTATTACCGGCAGGTCTTTCTTGATACCCTGGCGCTGAGCCGCATCGTGATGGCCCTGCCTTATGTAGACGAAACGAAAGTAGGCGCCATGGGCAACTCGCAGGGCGGCGGGCTGACGCTGGCCTGCGCCTCGCTGCAGCCAAAACTCAACCGGGCCTTCCCCATCCACCCCTTTTTATGCGATTACCGCCGTGTTTGGGAGATGGACATGGCCGAGCGCGCCTATCTTGAGCTTAAAAACTTCTTTCGCCACTTCGACCCGCGCCACGAGCGTGAAAACGAAATCTTCGAGCGCCTGGGCTATATCGACGTGGCAAATCTTGCGCCGCGGATCCGCTGCGAGGTGAAGCTCCTTACAGGGCTGATGGACAATGTCTGCCCGCCGTCGACGCAGTTCGCCGCCTATAACCGCATTCCATCGAAAAAGAGCACGGTGCTCTACCCCGATTTCGGGCACGAATTCCTGCCGGACTCCGACGATCTGGCCTTCCAGTTCATGCGCGAAATGTAGTCTGGACGACCCTTCCTTCCCCGCTCAAGGCCTCTTGGGCGGGGGTTTTCCCGTTTGGGACTTTATTCTTCCATTTTGAGGAGGTTTTTTCATGGCGAAATACCTTTTGGGCGTGGATGTGGGCACCACGGGCACCAAAACCATTCTGATTGATGAAAAAAAGCGCGTTATCGCATCAAGCACCGTGGAATACCCCATGGAAACGCCCCAGCCCGGCTGGACGCAGCAGGATCCTGAGGATTGGTGGCAGGCAGCCGTTCAGAGCATCAAAACCGTTCTTCAAAAGGCCGACGTGCCAAAGAGCGAGATCCTGGGCGTTGGCTTTTCGGGGCAAATGCATGGGATGGTGGCGCTCGATGCCGCGCACAAGGTCGTTCGACCAGCCATCCTTTGGAACGACCAGCGCACACAGGCGCAATGCGACGAAATCACGGCCAAGGCAGGCGGAATTGATGGCCTAGTGAAGCTCACCAACAATCGGATGCTCACGGGCTACACCGGCGGCAAGATCCTGTGGATGAAGCAAAACGAGCCCGCAAACTACGAAAAGACCGTGGCCGTGATCTGCCCGAAGGACTATGTGCGCTTCCGCCTGGGAGCTGAAATCGCCACCGAGGTATCCGATGCATCGGGCTTTGGGTTCTTCAATGTGGAAAAGCGCGCCTGGAGCGACGAGGCGATCGAGCTTTCTGGCCTCAAGCGCTCGCTCTTTCAGAGGGTTTACGAATCCTACGAGGTCGCGGGGCATGTTTCAAGGGAAGCGGCCGCGCTGACCGGCCTGCCCGAAGGGCTGCCCCTGACCGCCGGC
>JAITTC010000149.1 GCA_031287285.1 Christensenellaceae bacterium | reverse complement strand
ATCGAAAATGTCGCCCGGAACGACCTTCGATTTGGCGGCGCGCAGGCGGGTGTTGTAGGGCGTGGCGAACCAGCGCCCGCTGTAGGCCGGAATCGTATAGAAAAAGTATACGACAAGGCTGCCAAAGAGCACAAGCAGGAGGAAGGTCAGAATGCGGATATTTTTTCGAATTTGGTTCATATTTCCATCTCCCTCGGCGCCTGGGCGCGCAGGTAGGCCTCTTCCTCGCGCCTTCCGGCGCGCACCGAAACCCCTTGCAAAACGCCCAGAAGGATCATGCACGAGAGGATTGACGAGCCCCCGTAGCTCACGAAGGGCAGGGTCACGCCGGTTAGCGGAATCATCTTGATGACGCCGCCGATGATCAAGAAGGTCTGGCTCGAGAGCGAGGCCAGCGCGCCCATGCAAACGAGGGCGTCAAAGCCGCTTTGGCAGCGCGAGGCGATGAAGCTGGCGCGCAGAAAGAGCAAAATATAAAGGAAGAGGGCCATGAGCGCGATCCCCATGCCGAATTCCTCGCAGATGGCGGCGAAAATGAAGTCCGTATCATAGAGGGGAATGACCCTAGGGCTGCCAAGGCCAAGGCCCGAGCCCGTCATGCCGCCGGAGGCGATGGCGACCAGCGCCTGCACGATTTGGTAGCCCTTTCCCTCGGCGCTGCGCCAGGGGTTGCGCCACATCGCCACGCGGACCTGCACATGATCGAAGAGGAAGTAGAGCAGCAGCGCCCCAAGGCCTGCCAGAAGCAGCGCGCCAAGGCTGACGCCCAGGTTGCCCGTGGCGGCATAATAGAGGAAGAGGCAGATGCAAAAGCAGATCAGCACCGCGCCCAGATCCTTTTGCAGAACGATGAGCAAAAGGCAGCTCCCGGCGAACAGCCCGGCGGGAAGGAGCGAGGGCAGGCTGCGCCGCTGGCTCAGGGCCAGCGAAAGCACCAGGATCAGCGCGATTTTGACGAATTCAGAGGGCTGAAAGCTAAAGCCCTCCACGCCCAGCCAGTTCTTCGCGCCGAACTTTTCGGTGCCCAAAACCAGCGTCGCGCCAAGCAGGCCGAGCGAAAGCAAAATGGCAGGCCAGCGCAAAAAGGCAAGGCTTTTGAGCTTTGCCACCAGCACCGTCGCCACAAACGAGAGAGCCGCGCCGCCCAAATAGAACAGCGCCTGCTTCTGCGCGCGCTCGGGGCTTAGCCGAACGAGCAGGATCAACCCCAGCGCGCAAAGGAAGTGGCCGATGAGCAGCAGGCTTTGATCCATGTGCGGCAAAAAGCGCCGCGAAAGCCGCGACTGCAGCACCAGCAGCAGCGGCATCGCGGCGGCAAGGGCGGCGGAAAGCGGCGAAAAGCCCTTATAAAAGGTTAAAAGCGCAAAACCCGAGAATTCGAACACGCAAAGGAAGAGCAAAATCCAGTCCAGCCCGGGCAGCTGGAAGCTCGGTTCCCGAGCGGCCCTGCGGGTGGGCTGTTCGTCAAGAAGAGGCCTGCCCTCCTCAAGGCGAAAGAGCAGTTCGCCGATTTGAAGCTCGTCCCCCATGCGGGCAAGGCCGCGCTTGCCGAGCTCCTCGCCCGAAACGGCCACCAGCGCATTCCCCACGGGCTCTAAGGCAAGCCCTTCGCCCTCCGTGCGCAGCAGGACGTGCTGGGCAAAGAGGCTTTCGCTCTCGATGCGCAAATCGGCGCCCCTGCCGCTGCCCAGCAGCATTTCGCCCTTGAGCGGGAAGAGGCTGCCCTGCGGGAGCAGGCGCCCGGGGTCAGAGAGCAGCCTTAGCGCAAAGCCCTGCCCAGACTGCTCGATTTCCCGATCGATTGCCCGAAAAATGCGCAGTTCGCGCAAGAATAGGCGCAGCAACAAAAACAGCGCGGCCAGCAGCAGCGCGATGAACCAATACCTCAGGGTGAGCGAGAGAATCTCATAAGCGCTTTCAAGCATGGGGAGAGAAAATCTCCTTTGCGTTTTAGAATAAAACGCCGCGCCCGCGGTTTTTGTTGCCCGGGAACTTAAAAAGCAAGGCGCCTCAATTCAGAAGCACCTTGCATTTCCTTTTTTTCCAGATCTGAGGCCGGGGGATTACCTACGAGCTTGGAAGCACTCGCTGCAATAAACCGGGCGGTCGTTCTTGGGAATAAAGGGGATCTTGGTGGGACGGCCGCATTCGGCGCAAATCGCGTCGTACATCTCGCGGGGACGATCATCCCTGCGTCCGCCGGTCGCCTTACGGGCATCGCGGCAGGCCTTGCAACGGGAAGGCTCATTCTGGAAGCCTCTCTCGGCATAAAATGCCTGCTCGCCGGCGGTGAAAACGAATTCCGCGCCGCAGTCTCTGCATACCAAAGTCTTGTCTTCGTACATGGTTAGGTATCCCTCCGAAAAGTCTTTTGTTACTCGACCCTGTTGTTTTGCCCAGCTGACCTGATTTTTACCCCCACACTCGCCGACTGGATGCTTCGCTCCTAAGGGCGTTAACCCTCCCCACTACTTACACCTCTCGGGGTTGCGCTTTGCTCCCCCGGCCGGACTTACTTCTAGGCCGCGCTATGCTCGCCCATGCTTTGATGGGCTTACGTGGATCGTTTCGCCCGCGACTGGCATCGATTTGCAACCACAGACCTGAACGAAACCCCAACATCAAGCAACTAAGAGCATTATACGGCGCCTGTGGGAAAAAAGCAACCTCGATTTACGTAAAAGTTCAGCTTTCTTTTAACCTATTTTGAAATGAATTTACATGGCGAAGCGCCCCCCTATGCGCCAAAATGTGTGATATACTGGTTAAAAGCGGGGAAGCGGCGGGCTGGGCGCCGATTTCCTGCGCAAAACGAAGGATTTTAGCCCCATGGGGTATGAGTAGGAGGGAATTTACCTTGGAAGAATGGAACCGACCAATTTTTGGCTTTCTTCCTCGCCTTGCCTTCGAAGAGGCAAAAACGCCTGCGGCGGCGCTCCCGCGGGAGGAAGGGCAAGTCAATCACTGCCTGCTGCCCTTTGAGGGCGGAAAGGCGCTGCTCCTTTGCCAAAGGGAAGGCGAGAAGCGCGTGATGGCGCGGTTCGGGCTGCTGGAAGGGCGCGAGTATGCCTTTCGCAGGCCCTTTCCCGTCGATTTGGGCGCAAATTTTAGTAATCCGAGGCTTGCCTTGCTGCCGGGCGGCGAGGCGCTGCTCTGCGGCGAGCTCGCGGGCGAAGGGCCGGCAAGGGGCTTCCCCGCCCTGCCAAGGGCCATCGGCCTTCGGCGCGACGGCAGCTTGTTTTTACGCCAGGTGGCGGAAATGGGGCGGCTGCGCGGGAAGCGCCTCTTCATGAAACGCGACTTCTCTTTGCACGAGGGGGAAAATCCGCTTAAGGGCATCGAAGGGCGGCATTTGGGGGCTGTTATTCGCTTTGAAGCCGGGGTTTCCGCGCTGAATTTTGAGCTTTTGCGCGGTGAAAACGGGCAGAAAGCAACCCTGCGCTTTGATGGCGCGGCCGAAGAGATGAGCCTTGATTGCTCCATGGCGGGCGGCCTTGGGCCGCAGGGCGGCGCGGTGCTGGGCCAGGGCATCAACGAGCTGCGCCTTTACCTTGACGGCCCGGCCATCGAGGTCTTTTTCAACGGCAGCGACTGCCTCTCGGCCTTGGTCTTCCCCGGGGACGCAGAAGGCGCAGGGCTGCGCCTTTTTGCGGAAGGCGGCTTGCGGGTGCATCAGGCCGAGCTCTTCGAAATCGAACAGAGCGCGTTTTAGGGGGCTGCGGCCCAAAAGGAGTGCCGGCCTCCGCTCGCGCCGGGGCGGCGGGCCCGTCTGCTTCGCAGCCGTGAACAAAGGCCGGGAGCCGCCATGCTTTTAGCATAGCAGGCTCCCGGCCTTTGTTTGCTCGCTATCGCTCGCGGCCCGCCTTGGCCGCAATTCGGGCTTTGTGCGTTGAAACGCCAGCCCGCAAGGGGGCTATGCGGTCGCTCGGGCCGGCCTTGCCGGGCGGAATCGTTGAATAATGCTGGGCTCTAAGCTTTATCCGCTGAACAACGAGCGGCGCCGGGTGCGGACAAAGCGATGGCTGCCCGATCGGCCCCTTCAACAGGGTTCCTTCCTCGCATTCGCCATCCGAATCATCGACCAGCCAAGGCTCGAAGCCTGTATTTTGGCACAAAGCGGCCATAAATCGTCGATGACGCGCAGTTCCACCCCGCGCTCAATCAGGGCGGCAAAAACATCGCAGACCACTTGCCGCCGGGTGGGCTTTTGCTCGGTTTCGCTCACATAATAGCCCGCGATTTCATCAAAAAGCGCGAAACCATCGGGCTGAAACTCATAAATATAGAGCGTGGTTTCAGCGCAGCGCCGGAACCAGCCGCGTTCAATGGCGATGGCATGCGTGGTGCTTGGGGACGAGAAGAAGGCCGCCTGGTCGGCCTTTGCGCTGGTTTCGCGCCAGTGCCAGGTCACACGCGGGCAATCACGGGGCAAGAGGTAGTTGGGCAGGCGAGCTTCGTCGATGGCCCAGACAAGGGCCCGCCCTTCGCCTGGCCCGCCGGGCTTTGCCGAGCGCGGCGAAAAGAGCGCAATGCCGGGTTCTTCGCTCACATGAAATAAGCGCATGGGCTATGCCTCCCCTCTTTTGCTTGTTTTGAGCCTTGATGCGATGCGATTCCCCAGCGTAAGGCCCAAAAGTCCGGCCGCGAAACTGGGCAGCGGCGCGGGGAATAACCCGCTTAGCGCGGGGAGGAGGCTCCAGGCCAGCGCGAGAGCGGCCCCGCAGCACAGGCATAGGCTGGCCCCAAGGCTTGAAGGCCCCTGAAATAAGCGCATGGCCACGCCTCCCCTTCTTTTCTTATTTTAGGCCTTGATGCGACGCGATTCCCTAGCGCAAGGCCCAAAAGTCCGGCCGCGAAACCGGGCAGCGGCGCGGGGAACAGTCCGCTTAGCGTGGAGAGGAGTTCTTTGGGCAAATTCTTTGTAAGGGGGAATCCCCGCATGTTTTACCTAAAGCTAAAAAACTCGCCGCAGTTCTCTCGGCAGTCCGAACAGCCCACTTAACGCGAGAAGAAGGCTCCAGGCCGGCGCGAGAGCGGCCCCGCAGCACAGGCATAGACTGGCCTCGAGGTTTGAAGGCCGCTGAAATAAGCGCATGGCCTATACCGCCCCGCTTTCGCTTATTTTGCGCCTTGATGTGATGCGATTCCCCAGCGTAAGGCCCAAAAGCCCGGCCGCGAAACTGGGCAGCGGCGCGGGGAACAGTCCGCTTAGCGCGGGGAGGAGGCTCCAGGCCAGCGCGAGAGCGGCCCCGCAGCACAGGCATAGACTGGCCCCAAGGTTTGAAGGCTCCTTTTTAAGTGCAAGGGCGCAAAATAGCGGCCCAAAGCCGCCGGCAAAGCCCGAAAGCGCCAGGAGGAACAGCGCGCCGGTGCTTAGGGGCAAGAGGGCGAGCGGCGCGGCGAGCAGGAAGCAAAGCGCGCCGCAGGCTAGCCATAGGGCGTTTAGGCGGCCCTCGTTCCAGGCGGGGAAGAGGGGGGCGAAAAGCCGTGCCAGCGCCGAAGCCGCGAGGGACCCGCCTTCCAAGGCCCCATAGAGCGCCATAGCCAGGGGGCAGCAGAGCAAAAGCCCGGCCACGGGCGGGAATTCATCCTGCAGGATGGCAAAGAGCGCAAGCTCCGCTTCGCCGCCTTCCATAGCATAGGGGAAAAGCCCCAAGAGCAGGGCTCCGCCAAGACAGAGGGCGATGAGGGCGAGCGCCAGGGGGATAGAGCGCCGATAGACCCGCGCATTTCTGGCGGCAAAGGCCCTTTGGCCAAAGACGGGCAGGCCCAGGCAGGCAAAGGCCAGCGAAAGATCGGCGGCGTACCCGCCAAGCGCGGGAAGGCTTGGGGAAAAGGCAGGCGGAACGAAGACGTTGCCCTGAACCGCTTTCGCCCCGAGAAAGGCGAGCGGCAGCAGGAGCAGAAAGGGCTTCAAGGCACCCCGGCGCCGCAGGCTTTCGTTGCCGCTCAGCAGGGCAAAAAGCGAGCAAAGCAGGGCGGAAACGAGCAGGGCGATATGGCGTGCAAGCGAAAATGCGGTGAAAAAGAGCCCGGCCAGAAGGGAGATGCAGGCGGCGATGAGCGGCAGCGAAAAGAGCAGAAGGAGGGCGGCGGCCAGGAGCCCGGCGCGGGCGCCGCGCGCTTGCAGGGCATCGAGCAGGTTGAAGTTCCCCTCGGCCAGCATTAGCTCGCGAAAGCGCGCGCTAAGGAGCAGCGCCGCGAGCAGGCCAAGGAGCAGCCCAGCGGGCTGCAGAAGATGCTCGCCGCCGAGCAGCGCCGCGGGCAGAAGAGGAAAGAGGAGCAAGGCGCTTTCTGAGCCGACCAGCTCCAGCGCCGACCGCAGGGGCCCTGCGGAAAGGTTGCTATGGCCGCGCCTGCTGCCATAGGCGTCAAAGCCCAGCCAGAGCGTCGCCAAAAGTAGCACGAAAAACGCCAGCAAGACGTAGCCTTCGTCGTTTAGATGCAAGGGACGCCCCCCTTTGGCTAAAAATCAACAGAAGTATAGCATTTTTTCCCTTGCAAGCACAAGTGGCGGCATGCTTTAATGGGTTTGTTTCTTTAGGAAATTCGATTGATGATAAAAAGAGAGAAAGAGGGCTTTTCGCATGACGACACCACGCGAGAACCTCAGCTTTGCGCAGATGGGCCTTCATCTGCCGACCATTTTGCTGCCCGAAAACCCCTCGGATCCGCGCTGGCCCGCCATCGCCTGCGACCAATATACCGCCCAGCCGGAGGTCTGGGAGGCCTTCGCCGCGACCGTTGGGCAAGCGCCGTCGACGCTTTCGCTGATTTTGCCGGAAGCCTATTTGGCGCAGAGCGAAGAGAGGCTTCCTGAAATTTGGGCCGCGATGAGGGAATACCAAAAAGATGTGCTGACGACGGCCTTTGAGGGCTTCGTGCTCGCGGCCAGGCGCACGGCGAGCGGCACAAGGCTCGGCCTCGTGCTGGCTATCGATCTGGAGCGCTACGACTATATGCCGGGCGCACGGTCCGATATCCGCTGCACCGAGGGGACCATCCTCTCGCGCCTGCCTGCGCGCATGGGCCTAAGGGAGGGTGCGGAGCTAGAGAGTTCCCATGTGATGCTCTTGGCCAACGATGTGGAAAACGGCTTCCTGCCCCCTCTTTATGAGGCGCTGCGGGGAAGGACGCCGCTCTATGACCTGGAGCTTTTGCAAGGAGGCGGGCAGCTTTCTGGCTGGGCCGTTCGGGGCGAAACGCTGGAACAGGCTCGCGCTGCCCTTTCTGGCCTGTATGAGAGCAAGGGGGAAAAGCCCTTCATCGCCGTGGGGGACGGGAACCATTCGCTGGCCTCCGCTAAGGCGGTTTGGGAAAAGACCAGGGCCGGTCTCTCGGCTGAGGAAAGGGAAGGACATCCCGCGCGCTACGCCCTGTGCGAGCTCGTCAACCTCTACGACCCCGCCCTGCATTTTGAGCCGATTCATCGGGCCCTGTTCGGCGTGGATCTGTTGGCCCTGGAGCGCGCGCTCGGCGGTTTCGCCAGTGTAAAAGGGCATGGGGAAGCGCTGGGCGGGCGGCAAGCCTTGCTGGTTTCTTCAAAGGGCGAAAGGCTTTATAGCGAGCTGCCCCTAGAGAAGCTGCAGGCCGTCATCGATGGGCTGCATGCGGAATGCGATTATGTGCACGGTGACGAGGTCGCCAGGGAGCTCGGGCAAAGGGAAGGGAACGCGGCCTTTTTGCTGCCGAGGATGGAAAAGCTCGAGCTGTTTTCATCCATACAAAACGGGCCGCTGCCCAGAAAGGCTTTTTCGATGGGCGAAGCCAACGAGAAGCGCTATTATATGGAATGCCGCCGCATCCGCCCCTGACGTGCCGGGTTTTGGAGCTGCTTTAAATGGTCTAATCCCCCGCCCCCGGGCCAAAGGCCCGGGGGCGGGGGATTAGACCTGGCGCTGCCGAAGGCAGCGCCAGGGGCCAACCCGGTCTGCTTTGCAGCCCTAAACGGAAAGGAGCTTTTTTCGGGCTAAAGGCCCGAAAAAAGCTCCTTTCCGTTTGCCCGCTATGCGGGCGGGTTGGCCCCGAGCCGCGATTCGAGCCCCCATCGCTTAAGGCAAGCCAAGGCGCCTTTGGGGAAACCCGCGAAGCCGGCACGACCATCCTCTTTGAGGATTGACGTTTGCCGAAGCGCCCCAATCGTCATTGCGAGGAGCGCAAGCGACGAAGCAATCGCGATGAGGAGGAGAGGGAAGAGCTTCTCTTCGTCATTGCGAGGAGCATAGCGACGAAGCAATCCAGCATGCACGTGTAAACGCGCTGCAAAGAGGAACTACGCTGGATTGCTTCGTTACCACTCACAATGACGGAGAAAAGAACGCTGGGCTGCTTCGTCGTCATTGCGAGGAGCGCAGCGACGAAGCAATCCAGCGGGCACGTGCAAACGCGCTGCAAAGAGGGAGTACGCTGGATTGCTTCGTTACCACTCGCAATGACGGAGAAAAGTACGCTGGATTATTTGCTATTCGGCGTTGAGAAGGCACAAGGGGCTAGGAAGTGGCTGGTGGCGCGGGCTTGCTCCGCTTTTAAGCAAAAAACAACCCCCGCAGCCTTAAAAGAGCGGCGGGGGTTGCTAACAGGGCCTCGCTTTACCCTTGCTTAACCTCAACCCTCTTGGCCACGCAGTATTTTTCTATGTCCTCTTGCGTGAACGAGCCGGGAACGAGAGCTTCAAAGTAAAAGGAACCTTGCTGCCAAAACACTTGCTGAAACAGCAACTGGTCGCCCCCTTCTTCATCCTTTAAAGCCAGCGCATTTTGGGTTAGCTTTGCGATGTAATAGTCCCCCATGCGAACCACTTCAGCGTTAGGGAATGCCTCTTTTAGGTTTCTTTCAAGATCAACCTCCACCCCCGTGTAGGCTCTGATCCAAGAGAAGAGAAATGTCGGATTTTCTTCTGCTTCACGACCAGGCTCGCAATACCGCCAGGAGCAGTAACGTTGCCTTACCCGAATGGCCGTAAGCCGCACTTTTTCGGGGAGCTGCGCCGGAACAAAGTAGAACTCGAAATCCGCCAAGGATAGGTAGTCGGGGTTATCAATGCCTAATTTTTCGGCATTTCCATTCTTCACAAAGCGGACTTCTTTCAAAAGCTCTGCCTCATCCGCAAAGAATAAAGGCTCAAAACCCTGCTGTATTTGTGGCGGCTCAAAGCTGGCTTCTGCTGGAGTGGTGGCAGAACACCCGCAAAAAAGCAGAAGCATGAGCATGGCGAAAACGCTTAGGATAAACCGCCTCGGCTTTTGCCGCCCGCCTACCTTGCTTAATGCTGGCCGGCTTGGGTTGGGCATAAACGGTGTTTTATCATCATCACGCCCGCGAACCTTGGGATAATAGAGCGTGCCGATTGAATCTAAGCTATTCGACAGGGGGGACCGAATCCGATAGGTTTCACTGCTTTGAGCGAGAAGCTTGGGCGAGAGGGCGTCAAGGCCCCTAGGGGCGAGAATGCGCGGAATCGGGCTTGAAGGCATAAAACCCCCTCCTTTTTGTGCGGAATTGGGCATGTTTTGGGCCGTTTTTTAGGGGTTTAGAGATAGGCTGCCATCTCGCGAAGCAGCGCTTCGCCCTGCGCCTCGCTCCGCGGGAAGAGCTCAAGCCCAATCGGCGCCTGCGTGCCCGAGGCGGCGAGGAACTCGAGCAGGGCGCGATGGTCGTAGCCCTCGAAGAGGCGATCGTCGCGCGCGGGGAAGCCGGCCAGGTGAAAATGCCCGATTAAGGGGAGATGGCCGCGGATGCGCGAGAGAACGTCTTCGCCCATGTGGAGCTGGTGGTAGACGTCAAAGAGCAGGGCGACGGCTGGCGAGCCAGCCTCGCGGACGAGATCGAAGCCCTCGAGGGGATCGGTCAAAAAGGTGCCGGGGTGGTCTTTTTTGCTGTTCAGCGGCTCGATGAGGAGCGTCAGCCCTTCTGGTTCAAGCAGCGCGGCAGCGCGCCGCAGGCCCTTGGCGACCGCTGCGTGCTGCTGCTTTCGCGGCGCGCCGCTATCCTCGCCAACCTGGGTGATCAGGGCCGGGGCGTGGAGGGTTTTGGCCTGAAGGATGGCCTTGCGCAGGGAAGAAAGGTAGTCTTCGTGCCGGGCCTCGTCGTTGAGGGTGAAAAGCTGCGGGCAGAAGGCGGCAAGGCGCGGCTTGCCGGGCCCTAAGCAGGCCTCGATTTCGCCGAGCTGCGTCTCATCTATGCGCCAGAGCTCAAAGAGCGAAAAGCCAAAGCCCTCGATTCGCGCAAGGGCCTCTTTGAGCGGAAGACCGTGGAAGAAGCAGCTTGGGTTTACGCTGACGCGCATGGAATTCCCCTCCCCTTTGGTGTTTTTTACCCTTTTAGTATAGCACAAAGCGCCGCCCTGAAAAAAGGCGGCGCCATCATAGCTTTAAAGGCCGTTCTCGATGAAATGAACGGGGTGGTTTTCACAATAGCCCCTATAGACGCGATCCTCCCGCCCGTCTAGGTTCAGCTGATAGAGCCTGAAGGTCACCGTTTGGTTTTTCGGCTGCCAAAGTTCCTCGTAGGAGTAGCGGTAGCGCATGCCGATGGCCTTCATCACGCTGCCGCTCCTTGGGTTGTTCCTGTCGTGCGTGGCGGTTACGTAGGGAAGACCGGAAAGCCGAATTTGCTCGAGCACGGCTTTGCAGGCCTCGGTTATGATGCCCCGATGCCAATGCGCCTTGCCAAGGCCATAGCCCAAATCGAAGGGGGCGCCGCCGCCAAGGGCGACATAGCCTATGGGGACGTTTTCTGCCTTCAGGCAGACCGCGTAGCGAAAGCCGGAGGGTTTTTCGTAGCTTTTCAGGTAATTCTCGCGCAAATGGGCCCGCGCTTCCTCAAGGGATTGAAGGGGGAACCAGGGGAGGAAGGTATTGACCTCTTCATCGCGGAGGAGGGCGTAGAGTGCCTCCGCATCGCCGCTTTGGAACCTGCGCAATACCAAGCGCGCCGTCTTGATCTCGGGCGTGTTCATTCATGGATCGCCTCCCGCTGAAAGCCGGCCTTCGTGCCTTGAACCAAGTCTAGCATGTTTTGCGGAGAGCGGCAATAGAAAGCTTTAAATCGGGCTTTTTTGAATGGAAATGCGACTCTTCCTGCCGGAACTTCACATGGCATGAAGCTCCCTTTTTCGGCATCGCGACGGGCTGCTTGCGGAAGACTAAATCGTATCCGCAATCGCAGGCATTTGCGGGGAAAGGAGGGGGAAAATGCGATTTATCATCGAAAAAGGGCCGCCGCTTCGAGGGGAAGCGAGGGTTTCGCCCGCCAAGAACGCGGCGCTGCCGATTTTGGCGGCTTCGCTGCTCACGAAGGAAGAGCTTCTCGTCGGGGATCTGCCGGGCATCAGCGATATTGCGGCGATGCTCGAAATTCTAGAGCTCTTTGGCGTGAAGCTGGCGCGGGAAGGCAGGGCGGCGCGCCTTCGGGCCGATGAGTTGCGCCAGCCAAGGGAGCAGGCCTATGCACCGGTCAGGCAGATGCGGGCTTCCATTTTGGTTTTGGGGCCGCTGCTGGCCAGGCTCGGCGAGGTGTTTTTGCCGCTGCCGGGCGGCTGCGCCATCGGCTCCAGGCCGGTCGATTTGCATGTGAAGGGCCTGGAGGCGCTGGGGGCCGCTCTTCATTATGAGGACGGCGGTCTGCGCTGCCGGGCGGCCGGCCTGCGGGGCGCGAACGTTTACCTGGATTCGCCCTCGGTCGGCGCGACCGAGAACATCCTCATGGCAGCGACGCTGGCGAAGGGTTCAACCCTGATCCAAAACGCGGCGCGGGAGCCGGAGATCGTCGATCTGGCGCGAATTCTTACCAGCATGGGCGCGAGGATTCGCGGCGCCGGCACTTCCTTCATCGCGGTGGAGGGTGTAGAAAGCCTACACGGGGCTGAGGTGACGCCGATGCCCGACCGAATCGAGGCCGGAACGCTTTTGCTTTGCGCCGCGGCCACGAGGGGGGAAATCCTGCTGCGTGGCGCCGCGCCCGAGCATCTTTTTGCCCTGAACGCCAAGCTTTTGGAGTGCGGCTGCGAGGTGCTGGCCAAGGGCGACCAGGTCTATGTGCGCGGCGGCCCGAGGCGGGGCGTCGATGTGCAGACCCAGGTCTATCCCGGGTTCCCAACCGATCTGCAGGCGCCGATGATGGCCTTATTATGCCGCGCCAAGGGAAGTTCCATTCTGGTGGAATCCATTTTTGAAAATCGCTTCATGCACGCGGGGGAGCTGCGGCGCATGGGCGCGCAGATCACCGTTCGCGACAGGATCGCCGTGGTGCGCGGCGTGAAGAAGCTCTATGGCACGGAGCTGCTCTGCACCGACCTTCGCGCTGGCGCCGCGCTGGTGCTGGCCGCGCTCGACGCGGAAGGCCAAAGCCGCATCGGCGGCGTGGAGCACATCGACCGGGGCTATGAGCACCTCGAGCAGAAGCTCGGCGCCTTGGGCGCGCGCATCCGCAGGGAAGAATAGGCTGGATTCGGGGCGCATACACTCCCCCCATAAACGCTTTGTTTATGGGGGGCTTTTGCGGTGATCAAACTGGCGAAGGGGCTTATTCCGCTGGGGCTTGCGGCTCTTGCGCTATGGATGCTGCTTTTAAGGGGCGCTTTTGGCGCGGCCGCCGCACCAGGCAGCGCGGCGGCGGCAGCTACGCTGCGGGCAAGCGCGCAGCCGGAGCGCGTGAGGGTCGCCCTTGACCGCGCCGCGCCCACGGCATCGCCCGAAAGCAGCCCCTTGCCGCCCGAAGAAGCGGCCGAAACAGAGCCGCTGCTTCGCGTTTATGACGCGGCGCCGGGCAAGACCATGGAAATGGGCCTGGAGGACTATGTTTTGCACGCGCTGGCGGCCGAAATGCCGGTCAGCTATGGGCCGGAGGCCTTAAAGGCGCAGGCTGTGGCGATCCGCAGCTACGCGCTTTGGAAGAGCCGCGCCTTTGGCGGCGGGGGCTGCTCAAAGGCTGCGGACGCTGATCTTTGCACGGACTCAAAGCACTGCGCGGCCTTTGCCGGCGACGAGAAGATGCGCGAGAACTTCGGCGCGGCTTATGAAGAAAGATTAGAAAAGCTCCGGCTCGCCGTGAAGGAAACGAAGGGGCTTTGCTGCGCTTACCTGGGCGAACCGATTCAGGCGCTGTTTCACTCCTCATCGGGCGGGCAGACCGAGGATTCGGCCGCGGTCTTTGCGCAGGCACTGCCCTATTTAAGCTCGGTTAAAAGCCCGGGCGAAGAGCTCGAGCGCGATTTTCGATCGAGCCTGACGCTGAAAGACGAGGAGGCTGCCAAGAAGCTGAACGCCGCCTTCCCGGGCGCGAAGCTTGAAAGCGCGAAGCTGAAGGAGCAGATCGAGATCTTGGACCGCAGCGGCAGCGGGCGGGTGCTGACCCTTCGCCTTGGGGAAAAGCGGGCCACCGGCAAGGCGCTGCGCGCCGCGCTGGGGCTTAAATCCACCAATTTCACGCTGGAATTCGGCGGTGGCGAGATTCGCTTTAACGTTTTGGGCTTTGGGCACGGCGTGGGCCTGAGCCAGACCGGCGCGGAGGCGATGGCGAAGACCGGCGCCGATTACCGGCAGATTCTTTTGCATTATTACCAAGGGGTCGAAATCCTGCCCCTTTCGAACCTGGAATAATCGCTTCCAAAAAAGGGAAAGCTTCTAAGCGTAGACATTCCGCATGCGCGAAGGAGGTTTTTCCGCTATGAAGGATGCGAAAAAGGACGCGAAGGAAGGGCGCGCGGAGGCGCTTCGGCGCTTTTCTGCGTTTTGGGAAAAGAGGGGCTTTGCGCTGGTGCTCTGCCTGTGCTTTGGGCTCATCGGCTTTACCGCCTTTTTTACGAGGATGCCAAGGCCGCAGGCCGAAAAGGAGCTCCCCCAGATGACCGCCTACCTGCCGCCGACCCCGAGCCCAAGGCCCGCGGCCGCGATCGTCAAGCCGGAGGAAGAGGAGCCGGAGCTCGCCCTGCCCGTGGACGGCGGCAAGCAGGGCATGGGCTATTCTGCGGATGCGCTGGTCTTTCAGCGCACGACCGAGGATTACCGCACCCATCCGGGCATCGATTACCTGGGGCCTGAGGGCACCCCCGTGCGCGCGATGATGGGCGGGAGGGTTGAAAGGATCTATGAGGATCCCTTTCTGGGCTTTTGCGTGCTGATCGACCATTTAAACGGCTATACGAGCCTATACGCCAGCCTGAGCGAAGAGGCCCTCGTGAAGGAGGGCGACTACGTTTCGGCCGCGCAGGCCATCGCGCTGGTGGGCAACAGCAGCCTGAGCGAGCGCGCCGAGGGCCTGCACACGCACGTGGAGCTGCGCAAGGGCGGTGTGCCCGTAGATCCGAGTTAGCCCGCTTTTCTGCGCCCAGATTGGGTAATCAGCCGGCGGCGCAAAGCCATTTCGGCCATGCCGCGTCGCGTACGCTCCTCGCAATGACGAAGAAGTCACGGAGTGCCCTTGCGGCCGCCACATTGTCGCTCCTCGCAATGACGGGGAAGCAACCCAGCGCCTCCCTACCTCGTCATTGCGAACGGCAGTGAAGCAATCCAGAGTCCTCCTTTTTGAAGAGGCCTTTGAGCGTACTTGCTGGATTGCCGCGTCGTTTAAACTCCTCGCAGTGACGGGGAAGCAATCATCACCACACTCTACCACGTAATAGCGATTGCCGCGTCGCTTTGCACCTCGCCAATACGAAG
>JAITTC010000148.1 GCA_031287285.1 Christensenellaceae bacterium | reverse complement strand
GAAAACCGTATCCCCGGCGATGGTGCAGCCGAGCGAAAGCCCGGCCAGGATCGCCTTTTCGGCCACGCCGCCGTTGAAGACCGGCAAGGCGCCAGGCAGCCCCATGCAAACGGGGCAGCAGTGGGTGTTGGGCTCGCCGCCGAAGGCGGTTTCGCACTCGCAGAAGATCTTCGAGGCCGTGTTCATCTCGGCGTGGACCTCCAGGCCGATGACCGTTTCAAATTCACCCTGCATGATGGGCACCTCCGTAGATGGGCGGGGTCAGCTTGTGAAAAGAAGTCGAGCGCTGGAAGGCGTCGCCCGCGCGCAGAACCGTGGCATCGTCAAAGCGGCGGCCGATGAGCTGCGCGCCGACCGGCAGCCCCTTTTCGTCAAGCCCTGCGGGGACCGAGATCGCGGGCAGGCCGGCCAGGTTGATCGAAACCGTAAAAATGTCGCTCAGGTACATCTTCAGGGGATCTGAAAGGCTTTCGCCAAGCCTTGGCGCGGTGGAGGGGGCGACCGGGGTCAGG
The DNA here is from genome assembly GCA_031287285.1 of Christensenellaceae bacterium. Classification (GTDB taxonomy): domain Bacteria; phylum Bacillota; class Clostridia; order Christensenellales; family UBA1750; genus JAITGM01. Next base: position 7,106 of record JAITTC010000148.1, on the reverse strand, counting down.
ATCAAGTCGAAGCGCTCAAAGGCGCTTTCGTAGCTTTGGCGGATGCGCGCCTGCGCCTTGACCGCCTTTAAATAATAGGCGTCGTAATAGCCAGATGAAAGCACGAAGGTGCCAAGCAGGATGCGCTTCCTGACCTCGGGGCCGAAGCCCTCCGTGCGCGAATTCACATAAAGGGAGGCAAGATCCGGCGCGTTTGCCGAGCGATGGCCGTACTTCACGCCGTCAAAGCGCGAAAGATTCGACGAGGCCTCGGCGCAGGCGATGATGTAGTAGGCGGGCACGGCGTACTGAAGGCCGTCTAAGCGGAAGCGCTCGACCGCGGCGCCAAGGCCCTGCAGCACCTCGGCCACGGCCAAAACCCGGTCGCGCACGGCAGGCTCCAGGCCATCGCCAAAGCATTCCTCGGGAACGCCGACCCGAAGGCCCCGCAAATCGCCGCCGAGGGCGGGAAGAACTGGGGCGGGAAGGCCCCTGGACGTGGCGTCGCTTTTGTCGGCGCCGGAAATGATGTCGAGCACCGCCGCGCAGTCGCGCGCGGAGGGCGCGATGGGGCCGATCTGGTCGAGGGAGGAAGCGTAGGCGATGAGCCCATAGCGCGAAACGCCGCCGTAGCTTGGCTTAAAGCCCGTGACGCCGCAATGCGAGGCCGGCTGGCGGATGGAACCCCCGGTATCCGACCCGAGGGCATAGGGCACGAGCCCGGCAGCCACGGCAGCCGCGCTGCCGCCCGAGGAACCGCCGGGCACGCGCGAAAGATCCCAGGGGTTCTTCGTCCTTCCAAAGAACGAGGTTTCGGTGGTGGAGCCCATCGCGAACTCGTCCATGTTGAGGCGAAAGGGCATCACCGCGCCGGCCGCCCGGAGCTTCGCCACGGCCGTTGCGTCATAGGGGGAAACGAAGCTATCGAGCATCTTCGAGCCCGCCGCGCTTTGCTGCCCTTTGGCGCAGAGCAGGTCTTTCAGGCCCGCCGGCACGCCGTCGATGGGCGAGAGGGGCTTTTTTTCGTCGAGGCGCTTTTGCGCGGCCCTTGCCGCGTCAAAGGCCTGCTCTTCATAAAGGCGAACCACGCTGCCAAGTTCCGGGTCGAGCGCCTGAACGCGATTCAGGCTCTCTTGCAGCAGCGTTTGTGCTTGCAGCTCGCCGCTTTGCAGCTTCCCGCCGATTTCTAGGGCTGTCATCTTCTTTTTCGCCCCCTATTCCACGGTCTGCGGCACCTGGAAGGCCCCGCCGCGCACCGCCGCGCCATTTTTCGTGATGGCTTCCACCGGGTAAGAGGGACGGGCTTCATCCCCGCGCAGGGTTTCGCGCCCGAGCCCCTCGACTTGAAGCTCGGTTTCGGGCAGGGTATCGAGCAGCTCCATGTAGTCCAGCACGCTTTGCAGATCGTTTTTGAGGGTTTCGCGCTCGGCGTCCGGGATGGAAAGGCGCGAGAGCTGAGCTAAATAATCGAGGCTCTCGTCCGTAATGGTGATCTTCATGGCCAAACCTCCTTCAAAGTGAAGCGTTGAGAAAGGGCTTTTTAGGGGCGCAGGCGGTTGATATCCCTGGGGAAGAGCGACGCCTCGCGGATGTTCTGCAGCCCGAGGAATTTCATCGTCAGGCGCTCAAGGCCTATGCCAAGGCCGCCGTGCGGCGGCATCCCGTATTTGTGGATCATCAAAAAGTCCTCGAATTCGGCCGGGTTCATGCCCCGATCGAGCAGTTTTTGCACTTGCTGGCCGTATTCGTGGACGCGCTGGCCGCCGGTGGTGATTTCAAGCCCGTCAAAGAGCAGGTCGAAGCTGCGGGTGTACTTCGCGTCGTCCCAATCGTCCATGGCGTAGAAGGGGCGCTTTTTGGAAGGGTAGCGCGTGACGAAGCAAAAGCGCGAGCCGGTTTCTTCGAGCACCATCCTGGAGATGAGCTGCTCCTCCTCGGGCTCCAAGTCGTAGGGGTCGCGAATGCGGCGGTTAAAGCGCGCGGCGACGGCCTCCTTGGCCTGCGTAAACTCGATGTAGGGAATTTCATCGATCCTTGGCAGCTCCGCCCTTAAAAGCTTCAGCTGCGGGGCGTATTCCGCCTGTAAAAGCTCGACCACTGCCTGAAGCATCCCCGTTTCCATGGCCATCACGTCCTTCTCGGAGTCGATGAAGCCCATCTCAAAGTCGAGCGAGGTGTATTCGTTTAAGTGCCGGGCTGTGGCGTGCTTTTCGGCGCGGAAGACCGGGCCGACCTCGAAGACGCGCCCGAAGACCCCGACCATGATTTGCTTATAGAACTGCGGGCTTTGCGCCAGAACCGCAACCGTGTCGCCAAAATAGGGCAGGCGGAACATGTTCGCGCCGCCCTCGGCGCCGCTGAGGCCAAGCTTGGGGCTGTGGATCTCGGTAAAGCCCTGCGCAAGGAGATAGTCGCGGAAGCCGCGCACGATGCCCTCCTGCACCTTGAAGACCGCACGCTTCTTTAGGTTGCGCAGCGAAACCGGCCGAATGCCGAGCTCGTTTTCAAGGGCCATGCCCAGGTTATATTTGCCGATCTGCGGCGGCAAGGGGCTTGAGGGGCGCGACAGCACCTCAACCCTGCTCGCGCGCAGCTCATAGCCGCCGGGGGCGCGCTCGTCTTCGACCCTTTCGCCGTAAACGCGCAGCGCGCAGCCCTCGGTGACGCCCTGCAGCTGCTCTTTATTCAGCACGCACTGCGTAAGGCCAAGCCCCGTGCGCAGCATCAAAAAGCCAAAGCCCGCCATGTCTTTGATCTGGTGGGCCATGCCGCTCAGCGGCGCGCCCTCCTTTTCGCAAAACGCCCTGACCGCCTTCGTTTCCATCTCGCTCTTCCTTTCGGTTTGGGGTAAACTCAAAAAAAGCCCGCCTCCCTGGCAAAATGCCAAGGGGGCGGGCTGGTTTTTAACAAACCTGGGCTCGCGGTGCCACCCCGAGTTCGCCGCGCGCACAAATTCTAAGCAAAGGCGCGGCCTCGTTTGGGCCCTCATAACGCCGGGCACGGCGGGATGCCCCTAATCAGCCCAAGAAGGCCTTTCGAAGCCCCAGCTCCAGAGCGTTCCCCCTCTTCGCAGGCCGCGTGCCGCGCTTTCAGCCGGTGGCGCCGCTTCTCTGCCCCGGGCCTTTCGTGCGAAAAAGGAATCTCCATCATCGCCTTTAAACTCTAGAGAGTATACCCACTTTTTTGCTTCTTCGTCAAGTTAAATTTCGCTGGCAGGCAAGGCGGCAAGGCTCAACCGCATGGGAAGAAGCTGAAAATCCCCTTCCGGGAAGGCAGCGCTGCAGGCCTCAAAGCCCAGCTTTTGATAAAAACCGCTGGCGTAGAGCTGCGCGTCGAGCTCAATCTCGGTTGCGCCTTGCAAAGCGGCTGCCTCGATGGCTGCCCGCATGAGCCTCTCGCCCAAATGCAGGCCGCGCTTTTCGCGCAAAACAGCGACCCAGCCGATTCGCCAAAGGCCCTCTTTCATTTGCAGGCAGCGCGCCGCCGCCGCCGGGTTTTGCCCGCTAAAAAGCACGAACTGCAGCGCGCCCTCGTCGAACCCGTCGAAGACCACGTCCTCTGGAATGCCCTGCTCCTCGACGAAGACCTTCTTTCGCACCGCATAGGCGGCCTGGCCAAGCTCCGCAAAGGAGCCCGTCCGTATTGAAAGCGCTTCCATGTCAATCCCCCTTCGCTTAAGCTATTTTCGGCCTTGCTTCCGCAGGCGCCGGGCGGTTTTTCATACAGTTTGCGGCGCGAAAAGCCTCGTTTGACGCGTTTTAAGCCGAAACGCTATACTGATGCACATACTAAAGAAAGAAATTCATCAGCTATTTCAAGCGTTCATAACCCCGCTTAATGACCTTCGCCATCAGAATACGGCGTTGTTGCAAGAACTCGGAATACTCCAGATGCTCCCACCCGTCTGGAAGCGCATGGTCCGCATAGATTGCCGCTTTTTCATCAGCCGGAATCTTCGCAATCTGGTCTTTCATGTACTCCGAGGGGGCATCATCAAGAATCTCGATGTTAGCGCTCCATTCGATAAATGCAAAGTTGGCAGTCTGATTACGGTCACGGTCATCATTGATGCCAATTCTTTCAAGATATGCCTTTGGGAAGAGATGGTGTCGCTCAAGAGCGCTTTTCGTCCCACTTGCTGCGGGGCTAAATAATTCCCTTGTATGTAGTGTGGAGAAAAGCACCTTCGAGTCAAGGACGTTCAGCGCAGCGCAGTACCCAAACCACGAGGGATTTCTTGAAGCAGAATTTGATAGATTGTTTGGCAAGACAATATCGAAGTAGTCGTGTGTGAACGCCCCTGCAATTTTCCCCTCAAGAAGCGATATAAAGCCATCGCTCGTTTTAACGCTGCGCAAGTCGGCTAAGTCCGACTCCATATCCGTTTCGGGTGATCCTGTGTAATAGCCAGTAACCGCAGTCATAAAAAACCACTTAGCGATCAGCTTGCGTAGCGGCGCGCCGTCCATGTGATAGTCGTGCTTGCCAATCAAATACATCGCGTACGAGTAAACCAAAGCGTTCTCTGACGAAATCAATGCCTTGGAAACAAACCCTGCCGATTCCACGCATTTAATGAAGGCCTTCCAAGTCTCTACATTCAGCACTTTTTCCAGCACAGTTTTCAATTTATCAAACTGCTGAGCGCGCAGATTATCCGAATAAACGCCGTTTTCAAAATCACGTCCACGAAGCAACATGTAGGCGTAATGAAGCCGTGCCCTCTGAAAGCCGAATGACATCGACACTCGTATAATATGCGTCGGCGACGGCTCAAATAGGAAGTTATAAGCCGTCCCATACTTCGGGATTTTTGCGCTCCGGCAGAATTCCTCGATTTTCTGTCTGCCTTCCTGCCAATAGACGGAGATGAGCGTTAATATGAAATCATCCTCTCCGAGCGGCTTACCGCCAGCATTAACGCGCACGAAGATATCCGCTACGCTTTCTTCATCTGTGTTTCCGTTTATCTCCAAAGTCGGAACGCTATAGTTTTCAAGCGACAGCAAATCCATTATGTTTTGTTGAATGGTTTGCATTTCGAAATCCGTGAGCGTTGCGCCAGACTTTTCACGGCTTTCAGCCATCGTCTTAACTTTACTATTGATATAGGCAAAACTAGAGGACGAATTCGCAAATACCTCTCCGATGTCGTATATCCATTCAGCAGCTCGCTTCTTAGCATTGTCTCCGACCTCGAAAGTTCGCGTCAACGGATTGAACGAGATTGTGATGGGCTTTTCGTTGAATTTCTCATCGATGATTTTCTTGCTGCGTATAACAGCAAATAGTGATGTTAACCGCTGCTGACCATCAATAATAAGGCTTTTTGGAGCAGAGTACGGCTTATTATAGTCGCTACCGATTTGCTTGCTCTTATCGGGGCTGTCTGATGTGTCCCAAATCATCAGATAGCCGATAGGATAACCTTTCATCATTGAGTCAAGGAGATCACGGACTTTCGTGGCTTTCCAAACATACCCTCGTTGAAGTTCGGGCAAGCCCAGTCTTCCATTCTCGACCTCCATAATAAGATCTTTCAGCGAGCGTGGCACGGGGGTAAAAAGCATATTCGCCATCATAACCTCCTATGTTTTCGGCAATTGTGCATGAACGAGCGGTAAGAATATGAAAAGTCCCCTTTACCCGAAGCTGCTCATGAGAATCCGTTCAAGGAACGCCGTACAAGAGCGGCTCGAGCAGTTCTCGCTTGGCGGATGAAGCCGCTCGTAAGCGTTTTCGAGCCTTCCTTCCGCAAAGCGCGCGGCGGTTCTGCATCGGATGCGCTGAGCAGACTCTGCATCAAGCAAAAGAGCTCCGGCCTTTCACCCCAGTGCCATTGCATCGGTCATCCCAGTTATTTTCCTGTTTTATGGCTCTATTCTACCTGAGTTTATCGCGCGGCGCAATATCCGAGCAAAAAAGAGCTCCCGCGCGAACTACGCCACGCTTCACGGCGAAAATGCTGCGCGGTTCACGCCTAAAACGGCGCCGGGCTGCGCTTAGGCCGCAACGGCCAGCCCTACAAGCCGGAATTTGTTGTTATCTTATGGCTGTGCTTCGGCGTTTGGCTTGTACGCAACACCATCTATCATACATAAACAATTCGAGTCAAGAAACTCACTCGTTAAGGTCATTCGTGCAGGGAAACCGTCTTTATCAAAGTATTCATAAAAAACAGCTCTTGCTTTATCAAAATCCGATAAGTTCAACAAATACAAATTGATTTGAACCATATCGTTAAGCGTTGCGCCCACTGACGCTAAAGTCTTTCGCATACTTCCAAAAGCCGCTCTCATTTGATGTTCAATATCTTTCTTGTCAAATCCGCCTGCGTGGTGTGCAAGAAAGATGAAATCGCCCGCGACTACACAACCTGGGCAGGTATCATCCCCGGAAGGATGGGGCATTTTCTTTAACATAAATCAATTCTCCTTCAAATTCTAATTTGTGTGGCTGCTGCAGAAAAATGAAAGGGCTCAACTGGAGCCCGCTCCCTGCCCACATGCAAAGATGAGCAATTCGATTTGCCCAAAATCGTTCGCGGGAGGGGATCGTTCAAGGCGCGGCGGCTCTGCATCGGATGCGGCGGGCAGGCCCTGCATCAAGCAAAAGAACTCCGGCCTTTCGCCCCATGGCCATTGCATCGGTCATCCTCGTTATTTCCCTGTTTTATGGCTCTATTCTACCTGAGTTTATCGCATGGCGCAATATCCGGGCCAAAAAGAAGCGCCCGCGCGGACTGCGCCACGCTTTACGGCGAAAATGCCGCGCGGTTCGCATCCAAAACGGCGCCGGGCTGCGCTTAGGCCGCAACGCGGCCAGCCCCACAAGCCGGAATTTGCCGGCATTACCGCTGCTTCTTGCTTCGCACAAAGGCTATTGTGTGAACAAGCGCGGTAACTATGGCGAACACAATTGTATAATTCAAGAAAACATCTCGGTATGCATCCTTGTGCAATTCCTCAAAAAAGCCCGTAACAAACACGATACCAAACACCAAAACCAGTGAAATACCATAGGGAATGACGATATTCAGCGCCCTGAATTTGAAGTGGAAGTTTAGAATGAACTGCCATGCCGCCACGCCGACAAGGGCAATCAACCCACGTAGCAAAATGTGGAAG
>JAITTC010000140.1 GCA_031287285.1 Christensenellaceae bacterium | reverse complement strand
CAGTTCCGCGTCGCTGGCCGCCTGCCAGCCGCCCGGCGGGGCAAAGGCGAGCGATGCGAAGGGGTTTGCATACACGCCGCCCTGCCAGTATCCGCGCGTGGGAAGGGCTTCGGCGGGCGAGCCGGCGGCCTGCTCGGCAAGGGCGGGGCCGCCCACGGGCTGAACCGCTTGCGGGGCCGAGCCCGGGCCGATCTGAGCGGCGGAGCCTTGCAAAAAAGGAAGCATAAGCACAAGAAAGAGCAGGGCGCAGGCGGCGCGCAGGCCCAAAAGAAGCAGGCCGAAGCGCGCGGGGCCCGATTTGAGCGGCGGAAACATAGTCCATCCCCATTCTGTTTGACTAATGATAGTATAGTTACCAGATGAAGGGGCGGTCAAGCGCAAAGAGCAAAATAGATGACGAATTTTCTTGGCGAAGCGCTGCTCTTGGGCTTACAGAAAGGAGGGGGAAGCGGCACGAGCCGCTTCCCCCTCTGATTGGGTTGGGGGCTTAGATTTCTTCGCCCTGGCCGCCTTGCAAAAGCTCGTCTAAGAGCGGCTTGGTGACCAGGATTTCATCGAGATGCAGCGTGTTGCGGATGCGCGCCAGGCGCAGGGCCTGCGGGTTTCGCGCGCCCGAGGCTGAGATGGCGAGCTCGATGGCGCTCTCGTCGTCTTCCCGAACGATGGGCAGGTAACCGCGCGCGAGGAAGCCGCTGGTGACCACGTTTTGGTAGGTCGCGGCCCAGTCGATTTGGCTGGCCAGGCGGCGCGTGCACACGTCGGCCAGGCCCACGCCAAGGGCGTTGCCATGGCTGGCCGGGGTGAGATCCAGAACCGCGATGGAAGCGATTTTGGGCAGGCCGTCGGCTTGGCCGTCGATGCGCAGGCGGCCGATCACGTTCGTATCCATGCCCGTGCCGGAGATATCCTTGCCCATCTCATCGACCACGAGCACGTCGAGGCTCTGAAAGGGCAGCTTGGCCATCATCTGGCGGGATCTGGCCAAAAAGGCCTTGTCGAGGCTGAAGATCTCGTCACCCGAGGCGAAGGCGAGGTCCGCCGTTTGGTCGTAGCCATCTTCCAAAACGGCCAGGCAGCTGAGGATTTTGCCGCTTTCGACGACCTTTTTCGATACCCTTGGGATGTAGTCGCGCAGGCCGGAAGCGCCGTGGGTGTGCATCTCGATGGCCTGGCGGTGCTTGCCAAGGCCGATGGTCAGCATCTTGACGATGCCACTTTCGTGCTCGCCGTGAAAGTCCGTATGGGGCTTCACGCGGTTGACGGCGATGATGCCGTCTGCCCCGAAGGCAGCCCGATCGAGGAAGACCGGAATGTCGGGCTTGCCGCCGGTGGAGCCCAGGCGAACGACCTCGAGGGAGGAAACGACGGGCGCGCCGACCGCTTCTTCGGTGACGCCGTAATCCGCAAGAACGGCCCGCTGGCCTTCCGGCGTCGCGCCGCCGTGGCTGCCCATCGCAGGGACGATGAAGCAGGAAGCGCCGCTTTCGTTGATTAAGGCGACCAGGGTTTTGGCGAGGAGGGCGATGTTGCTGACGCCGCGGGAACCGAGGGCGATGGCGATCCGCATCCCGGGCCGAAGCTTGGGGGTGACGGCGGCGGCGAATTCCGCGCGCAACTTGGCGGGAATGTCTGCAAGGGGGGCGGAAACCTGGCGGAGCTTTACGCGGTGGAGTTTGACTTCGGATAGGCGCATGGGAAGAACCTCCTTCGAAAGGCAGTTTTAAGCCCTTAAGAGCAGGGCCATGGCGCGAGGGACGACGTCTTCCGGGCCGAGGCCGCCGGACTTGGTGAGAAGGGGCAAATCGCCAGAGGGCGTTTGCGCGTGGCAGAGCACCACGCCGGGTGCCAGGGCAGAAAGGGGCTTAAGGCTTTGGCAGGAAAGCGCGCGCATGGCGGCGAGCAGGGTATCGCCCCCGATGAGGAAGGGCGTGGCGGCCGGGTTTTGGGCGATCAGCCGCGCGGCGATTCGGCCTAGAGCCTCGGCGACGGCGGCGCGGCGGGCTTCGCTGATAGGGCCTGTTTCGGCCTGCGTGCGCAGGATGGCGCAGCCGGCCCGCAGGGCCTTGGCGATTTCTTCTTCGGGGAGGGAAGCCGGGTTTTGCAGGTCGCCTTCCCGCAAGGTGAAGCTCATTACGCCGGTTTTTTCGGCAAAATTAAGCTGGCGGCGCGAAAGATCGTTCAGGCTGCCGCAAAGAACCAGCAATTGCGGGCGCGGGCAAAAGCCGGGCAGGGTTTTTGCGGGCAGATCCCATAAAAGGGGCAAAAACTCGGCAAAGCCGGCGCAGCCGGCCGCAAGGGAAAGGCCGAGCGGCTTCAATTTTTGGGCGATGGAGGCAAGATCGGCCCGGGTTTTGCCCTCAAAGGCATAAATTTGGGGCAAAGGGCCGATTTTAGGCGCGCTGCCTAAGGGAACGAGCGAAACTTCGCAGCCGAGAATGCCCTGCAGATCAGAGCGCGTGACCGGGTTGAAGGGGTCGCGCCCAAAGGGCGAGAGGGCGACCGGGACGCCGTCGATGAACAGCGTGCCCCCTTCTAAATAGCGGTTCATCGCGGGGAAGGCGGGCACGAAGGCGACGCTTTGCGAAAAGGCGCCAAGCAGGGCGCTAAGCTCGGGGCCGACGTTGCCGCGCAGGGCCGAGTCGGTCTTTTTATAGACGAAGGGGATGCCAAGCGCCTTGGCCGAGGACGCCGCCATAAAGGCGCGGGCATGAGCTTCCTCGGGCGGCACATGGCGGCTTTCAAGGTTCAGAACCAGGGCGGCGGACTTCGCCTCAGAAAGAGGAAAGCCGGGCTCGGCGGCGACCAGGGTTTCGACGCCCTGTTGCGCCAGCGCCGCGCCACTGTCGAGCGCGCCGGTTAAATCATCGGCCAGAAGGAGCAGCCGGGCGGGGCTTTTGGGCGCTTCCCCCATGATTCTTCACTCCCTTGCGCGTTTTTTCATCGTTTCAATTCCTAAAAAGGGCCATGCTGGGCGTGTCCGTGACCTTAAGCGAATGACAGGGCCGCCCCAAGCGAGCGGGCGGGCCTCTCGTCATTGCGCTTGCCGCGTCGCTTACGCTCCTCGCGGGTGGCGGCGAAGCAATCCAGGTTCCCCTCGCTCGCGCGGGGAGGGTCTCTCGTCATTGCGCTTGCCGCGTCGCTTACGCTCCTCGCAATGACGGTGAAGCAATCCAGATCATCCCCGCTTGCGCGGGGGAAGCTCTCTCGTCATTGCTTCGTCGCTCACGCTCCTCGCAATGGCGGTGAAGCAATCCAGGTCATTCCCGCTCGCGCGGGGAAGGGCGCCTGGCAGTTGATTCCCCAGGCATGCAGCGGGCGTTCGCGCCCTACCGCCGTGAGAGGCCGTCATGTCGCCGTCCCGCGGATGAGGTCGAGATGCTCCGCCATGCGCACGGCCATGAAGATGGCGTCGAGCATGCTGTCTTCCCGCGAGAGGTTTTGGCCCGCGCGGTCGAAGGCCGTGCCATGATCGACCGAGGTGCGGATGATGGGCAGGCCGATGGTGCAGTTGATGCCGCGCACGGAGGAGAACTGGCCCGTCTTTTCGTCCATCACGAAGCCCGAGAGCTTGACCGGGATATGGCCCTGATCGTGGTACATGGCCACGACGATGTCGTACTGCCCGGCAAGAGCCTTGACAAAGATCGTGTCTGGCGGGATGGGGCCTTCGACGGGGATGCCCTGCGACTGCGCCTTCTGGATGGCCGGGGAGATCGACTTGTGCTCTTCAAAGCCGAAGAGGCCGTTTTCTGAATTGTGCGGGTT
>JAITTC010000139.1 GCA_031287285.1 Christensenellaceae bacterium | reverse complement strand
GGCTTGCCGAAAAGGCCTTTCTCTTCATTTACGCTCTCACACGCCGAGGCAAGGGCAATGGCGCCTTACGGCAGCTCTATCCGGTAAAGCTTCGCAGCATCCCTCAATCCTCGATCCACCTCGGCCCGCGTGAATCCCCCTTGCAGAAGGGCCGCGTCGTCCAGGCCGTTCAGCAAGCCATAAAAGGCCAGCGCTACCTCTAAAATAGAAAAATCTTCGCCGTCGAGCTTCTCGAACAGCAGATTTTCGGCCTCGTTCAATCTCAGCGCATCCAGCAATGCGCAAAGCCGAAGATAAAGCGCGTCAGCCTCCCGGCCTTTTGGGCTGAAATCCGGCGCGGCGCTCGTGATTTCCCTGCCAAAGACCACTCGCGCGATGAAGCCCGTCAGCATCTCAATCTGCCGCAGCAAATAGTCGCTTTGAAAGTACATTATGCCTCCGGCAGTGCCCTTGACGGGATCGCATTCAGGTCAAGCCCCGATCTTTCCCCCCGCTCCAGGCGGTAGGAAGCGGCAAAAGCGATCATCGCGGCGTTATCGGCGCAAAGAGCGGGCGGCGGCATATAAAGCTGTGCGCCAAGCCTTTCGCAAAGCCCCTGCGCTTCGCGCCGAAGCAGCAAATTGCAGGCCACACCCCCCGCCAACACGAGCTTTCGGTGCCCGGTTTCAAGCAAGGCTTCTTCCGCCTTTTGCAAGAGCTGCTCCACCACCGCGCGGCGAAACGACGCGGCGATGTCTTCCTTTTTAAGCGTGATTCCTTGCTTTTCGGCCCGGGCCACCGCCTGCAATAGCGCGGTCTTCAGCCCCGAAAAGGAATAGTTCAGCCCCTCGACCCTGGGCCTTGGCAGCGGCAGAGCGTAAGCGTCCCCGCATTCGGCCAGATCGTCGATGCTCGGCCCGCCGGGGTAAGGAAGCCCCAGCACGCGCGCCGCCTTATCGAAGGCCTCGCCTGCCGCATCATCCCGCGTCTTGCCCAAGACGCGGTGCGCGCCGTAGTCCTCCAGCTCGATGATGTGGCTATGCCCGCCAGAAACCACCAGCGCGATAAACGGCGGCTCCAGCTCCTTGTGCGAGAGGAAGTTCGCGCAAATATGCCCCTCGATGTGCTGCACCCCGGCGATCGGCAAGCGGTTTGCGTAGGCAAAGCCCTTTGCGTAAGAAACCCCGCAGAGCAGCGCGCCCACGAGCCCGGGGCCGTTGGTCACGCCAACGCCAAGCAGGTCGCTCGGGCGAAGGCTGGCCCTGGCAAGCGCCTGGCCAACCACCTCCGGCAGCGCCTCCACATGCGCGCGCGAGGCGATCTCCGGCACAACGCCCCCATAGAGCGCGTGGGTGCTCACCTGGGAAAACACCACGCTCGACACGATTTCGCGCCCGCACACCACGGCGGCCGCGGTTTCGTCGCAGGAGGATTCTATGGCCAGAACCGGCCTCATCAGCCCTCATCCTTCTTTTTTTCGGGGAAGCCCTTCATCATCGCATCCATTCGGCTGAGCAGATCCTCCACGCTGGGCGGCTCGGCATTGCTCGGGTAAAGGGGAGCCTGCTGCCTTGGCGCGGGTTCCGGCTGCATGGGCGCCGCAGCCAGGGGGCGAGGCGGCTCCTGCCGCATGGCTGCCCCAAAAACCTGCGGAGCCGTGAAGGCTTGCGCCCCCGGCACGCCAAAGGCCTGCGCCTGCTGCGCGGGTGCGGCGGCATTTCCAGGCGGCAGCGGCTGCGCCGCCGCCCCCGCTGCCTCGCCCACCATGCGGTCCAGCTCCCCCTCATTCGTCAGGAACTTCACATCCAACGGGAGGTTATTATCGGCCTTCAGCTCGAAGCCCTTGTCGGTGCGCACCACCTTCAGGTTCAGCTTCATCTCCAGACGGAGGCCGTCTGGCGTCAGGGGCTTGCCGTCCGCATCCACCGCGGGAAGAATGGGCTGCTGGAAGCCCGTATTCTGGTTCGCCTGCGGCTGATAGCCGGTGTTCGCATTGGCTGCGGGCTGACGCCCCGTGTCGCCACTGAAGGGCGGCTGGTAGCCCGTATTTGCGCCCACTGGCGGCTGGTAGCCGGTATTCGCGCTCACCGGCGCTTGGTAGCCAGTATTTGTGCTCACTGGCGACTGATTATAGCCCGTGTTTCCACCGAAAAGCGGCTGGTAGCCCGTATTCGCGCCCACCGGCGACTGATAGCCTGCATTCGCGCTCGCCGGCGCCTGATTATAGCTCGTATCTCCACTGAGGGGCGGCTGGTAGCCCGTATTCGCGCTCACCGGCGGCTGATTATAGCTCGTATCTCCACTGAGGGGCGGCTGGTAGCCCGTATTTACGCTCATCGGCGCCTGATTATAGCCCGTGTCCCCACTGAAGGGCGGCTGATAGCCAGTATCTGCGCTCACCGGCGGCTGATAGCCAGTATTTGCGCTCATCGACGCCTGATAGCCCGTGCTCGTGCTAACTGGCGGCTGGTAGCCGGTTTCTGCGCTCACCGGCGGCTGGTAGCCCGTATTTGCGCTCGCCGGCGGCTGGTAGCCCGTATTTGCGCTCACCGGTGCCTGATAGTCGGTATTTCCACTGAAGGGCGGCTGATAGCCAGTATTTGCGCTCAGCGCCGGCTGGTGATAGCCCGTGTTTCCCCCAATGCCAGGCGCGGCTGCAGTACCCGTGCCGAGCGGCTCCTCATAAGGCCTCCGCTGGGTTTGTATCTCGTCGTTTTCATCGCCAAGGCCAAGGTTTTGGAAGATTTGCTCGGCGTTTGGCCTTTCATCGGCCGCCCCGGCAACCCGATACATCGCTTCGCCGCTCGGCGTCTGGCTCTGCGCGATGTTTCCCGGCGTTTGGCTCGCGGCCATGGGCTCCTGCCTAAGCAGCGGCTGCGCGGAAGCTGGTTCCGGCCCTGGCAGCGGGCTCGTTTCCGCCTTTTGCTCGCTCTTTTTCTCTTTCAGCTTCGCAGCGCCCCCCGGGCCTTTGATCAGGAAGGCGCAAAGCGCGGCGGGCGTGCCCGTGAGCAAGAGCCCCGCGATGAAAAACAGCAGCAGCACCAAGGCGCAGTCCCTAAAGAAGGGCTCGGGCACCATTCGGATCATCACCGAGTCAGGCGGGAGCAGCCACAGATCGTTGTTGAAGAAGACCTGATGAAAGGCCGTAAAGGCGCGAGTAAAATCGATGACGAAAAAGGCGGTCAGTCCAAGGGCTGCGAGCAGAAAGCTTCCCGCGCCGATCAAATAGCCCCAGCCCATGCCGCGCTCGGTTCTGTTTCGCACCGCGCGCGCCACCGCGATGGCGGCAAAGAGCAGGCCCATCAGCGAAAAGAAGTAAAGCGCCTCTTTCGCCAGGTCGATCAGCTTTTTCACATCGACCATGTGGTCCTTTTCGCGCTGGGTAAAGACCTCGACATTCTGGCCGCCGATCTCTACCTGCATGTTGAGATCCGGGCGCAGGCCCTGCAAGTAGTCGAGCAGGCCGTCGGTGACCTTGGTCAACGTCCATTCCGTCATGCCGATGCTTTCAGCCTGGCCGTATTTCTTGTATTCCATCTGGTAAAACCACTTGGCCGAAATCAAGAAGCTTACGCCGCCCAGCAAAAAAGCGAGCAGCAAGCACCAGGCCGCCAATCCAGCCGCAATCGCGCCTGAAAACCTTCTTTGTTTTTTCACGAAAACCACACCAGCCTTCCCGCCTATTTGTGTTTGTCTCTCTTTAAGGTTTAAGCTTTTCTCTTTCCACATTCACATCTTCTGCAAAAATGCCGTTATAAATCCATCGAGATCGCCATCCATCACCGTGTCGGTGTTGCCGACCTCATAGCTCGTGCGATGATCCTTTACCATCGAGTAGGGGTGGAACACATAGGAGCGAATCTGGCTCCCCCACTCGATCTTCTTGAGCTCGCCCTTGATATCCGCCATCCTCTCCATCGCCTCGCGCTCCTTAAGCTCCGCTAGCCTTGCGCGCAGCATGCGCATCGCGGTTTCTTTATTCTGCACCTGGCTGCGCTCGTTCTGGCACTGCGCCACGATGCCGCTTGGCAGGTGCGTGATGCGCACGGCGGAATCCGTCCGGTTGACGTGCTGGCCGCCCGCGCCGCCCGCGCGGTAGGTGTCTATCCTTAAATCCTCGCTGTTGATCTCAAAGTCACCCTCCCCCTCAAGCTCCGGCATCACATCCAGCGAGGCGAAGGAGGTGTGCCGCCTTGCCGATGAGTCAAAGGGCGAAATGCGCACCAGCCTGTGCACACCGCGCTCCGCCTTCAGGTAGCCGTAGGCGTTTTCGCCGCTCACCTCAAAGGTCACGGACTTCACCCCGGCCTCATCGCCCTCCAAAAAATCGAGCTCCTTCACGGCGTAGCCATGGCGCTCGCAATAGCGCGTATACATTCTATAAAGCATCTCGGTCCAGTCCTGCGCCTCGGTTCCGCCAGCCCCCGCGTGCAAGGATAGGATGCAGTCATTGGCGTCAAACTCCCCGCGCAGCAGGGTCGACAGGTGCAGGCTGCCGATCCTTTCGCTCAGGTCGTCCAGCTCCTTCTCGATTTCCGCCAAAAGGCTCCTATCGTCTTCCTCGTCGCAAATATCGCAAAGATCGTTTAGATCCTCGATCCTTTTGCGGAGCTGCTCGATGCCGCTGGTGCGCTCCGTCACGACCTTAATGCGCTGGTTTACCTTCTGGGCTCGCTCGAGGTTCTGCCAAAAGTCAGGCGCCTCCATCTCGCGATGGAGCTGATCGAGTTCGTCGCCCAGGGCCTCGGTGTTGAAGGCCTGCGCGGTTTCATTCAGCAGCGCGTCGAGCTCCTTCGCCCTTTCCCGATGCTTTTCGAGTTCAACGATCATTTCATTTCCTCCATCATCCGAATGAGCAGATCAAATCCGGGTAAAAGCCGCGTTTTTTCAGCGATTTCGCGCTCTATCTCGCGCGTGCCCTCCACGCGAAAAACCCTCGCCCCGGCGGCGAGCCCCGCCAGAAGCCCATTCTTCGAATCCTCGATTACAAGGCAGCGCTCAATGGGCAGCTTGAGCTTTTTCGCCCCAAGCAGGAAGATTTCCGGGGCGGGCTTTGAGGCCTTGATGTCGTCCCCGCAGACGATTTCGTCAAAAAGCTCTAAAATCCCCGCGAGCTGCAGCCATTTCAGGGCGTCTTCCCGGCCAGTCGAGGTGCAAACGCAGCGCCCGATCCCCCTTGCCTGAAGCTCCTTCAAAACCTCGGGCACATGGGGCATCACGGGCACGCCGTTTTGCTGCAGGTACTCCCAGGTCATCTCCCTTTCAATCGCCATCATCTCGTCGCCGTCCAAGCCGAAGAGCTCTTCGCAAACCCGCTTTACGTTCCCCGCGTTGGTGCCCATCGTCCTTTCTTGAAAGGCCTTTGAAAAGGGCTTGCCCTTCAGCCCCAGCGCCTTCTTCCACGAGCGGTCGTGCACGCGCTCGGTGTCGAGCAGCGTGCCGTCCATGTCGAAGAGCAGGCCCTCAATCCTCGCCAAATCGCAGTTCCTCCCCCAAATGGTTCTTGACCCCTTTCGGGCCTTAGGCGCTCTTGCCGTGGCAGTTCTTATACTTCTTCCCGCTGCCGCAGGGGCAGGGGTCGTTCCGCCCGATCTTCGGCGCCGCGCGCACCTGCGTCCTCGCCCCCTCGCCGCCCTTGCCCGGGATCGCCGCGCGCTCGCGCGAAAGCTGCAGCCTGGTCTTTGGCGCCTCAGCCCTGCGAACCACCCTGTCGAGCGGGAGATGGAACATGGTGCGAACCGTGTCGTTCTGAATGGCTGCGACCATCTCCTCGAACATGTTCGAGCCTTCCATCTTGTATTCCACCACCGGGTCGCGCTGGCCGTAGGCTCTAAGGCCTATGCCGTCGCGCAGGCGGTCCATGTCGTCGATATGGTCCATCCACTTTTGGTCGACCACCCGCAGGAGCACATTCCGCTCGGTTTCGGCCACGGAAATGCCGTTTTCGCTCCCCTTTTTGCAGCGGCCCTCGTAATGCTCGCGCAGATCCTCGCGAAGCTGATGGATCAGCGCTTCGATCGGCAGGCTCTGGTTCACGTACGATAGATCGGGCCGCAAATCGAACTGGGCCTGCATTAGCTCCGCAAGGCCGCT
>JAITTC010000050.1 GCA_031287285.1 Christensenellaceae bacterium | reverse complement strand
CCAAGTGCATCAACCTCTCAAAAGAGAACGAGCCCGAAATCTATCACGCGATCCGCTTTGGCGCGCTGGTCGAAAACGTCGTGATGGACGAAACCACCCGCGAGTTCGATTTCACGGATGAGTCAATCACCGAAAATACCCGCGTGGGCTACCCGGTTGAGTTCATCTCAAACACCGTGATCCCGGGCGTCGGCGGCGTGCCCAAGACCGTGGTCTTCTTAACTGCTGACGCCTTTGGCGTTTTGCCCCCGGTCGCCAAGCTCAACCGCGAGCAGGCGATGTTCCACTTCGTTTCCGGCTACACCGCGCGCCTTGCGGGCACCGAGCGCGGCGTCACCGAGCCCCAGGCCACCTTCTCGACCTGCTTTGGCGCGCCCTTCCTGCCCCGCCCGGCCAAGATCTATGCCGAGCTTTTGGGCCAGAAGCTCGACGAGAGCGGCGCGAGCGTGTACCTCATCAACACCGGCTGGTCCGGCGGCTCAGCCGGGCAGGGCGGCTCCCGCATGAAGCTCCCCTACACCCGCGCCATGGTCACCGCAGCGCTCAACGGCGAGCTCGATCAGGTCGAGTTCGTCACGGACGAGATCTTTGGCGTGTCCGTTCCCACTTCCTGCCCCGGCGTGCCCACCGAGGTGCTCGCGCCCAAGAATGTGTGGAAAGACAAGGCAGCGTATGACAAGATCGCCCGCGAGCTGGCCGCGAGCTTCCGCAAGAACTTTGCCAAGTACGATATGCCGGAAGCGGTCGTGAAGGCAGGCCCGCAGGGCTAAACTTCCCCCCTTTAAAAGCCAAAGAAATGGCGGCGCCGAAATCGGCGCCGCCATTCTTCCTTTGGCGATGATTGCAAGATAAAAGCAGCCAAAAACGAAAATCAGTCGAGCCAGGCGCTGCCGATGACATCAAAGCTTAGGTGAATGCCCAAGACGATGCCGATGCGGCGGATTTCCACGGGCTTTTTCAGCCGCAAGCGCAGCGCTTCAGCCATTTCGGCAGCGGCAGCCTCGTCGCTGAAGTGCTGCACGATCACGGCCCGGGCGCTTTCTGGGATGGGATCGGTCAGCAGGCGAAGCTGTTCGCGCCTGCCGCGCGCCAGGCCGGAGGATACGACAGCGCCGTCCTCACAGCGAAGGATGGGGCGCTGATTGAGGATGGTGCCGATGGACTGCTTCATCAGCCCCAGGCGGCCGCTGCGGCGCAGAGGGCTTAAATCCTTAACCGAAAAGAGGGTGTGCACGCGCTGGGCTAAGGCTTCGAGCTCGCCAGCGCAATCCTCGAGGGGGCGCCCCTCGTCGACGAGCCGCCTCGCCTCGCGCAGGAGGATGACCATACCGGCGGCCGCCGTCTTGCTATCGACCACGCGGACGCGGCCCGCAAAGCCCTTGGCGCAGACGCTGGCGTTTGAGAAGGTGCCGCTCAGGCGCGAGGAAATCGTAAGGCATAGGATTTCGTGCCCGGCTTCTACGAAGCGGCGAAAGCGCCGCTCGATCACGGCCATCGCGGGCTGGGAGGTATGCAGCAGGGAAGGATGGCTAAGCGCCGCGCCGTGAAAGCGCGCCCCTTCATGAAAAAAGCCTTCGGCAAAGGCGTCTTCGCCGATTGAATAGCTCATTGGGATGTAGAGGAGGCCCAGCTCCTTGCCCTCTTGGGCGCTCATATAGGCCGTGGAGTCGGTGGCGATGACGATCATCTTTCGGGCCTCCCTATCTTTCTGAATTTGGCATAGCGCGCGGCAAGCAGGGCTTCTGGCGAAAGGGCGCAAAGCGCCGAAAGCCGATCGTGAAGCGCCGTTTGCAGGTCGGAAAAGCAAAGGGAGAAATCCCCGCCGTGTTCCGAAACGATTCGGTCGACGACGCCCAAGGCACTCAGGTCCTGCGCGGTGATTTTGAGATCCTCCGCCGCCTTTTCGGCCTTTGAGGCGTCTTTATAAAGGATGCTGGCCGCCCCCTCCGCTGAAATCACGGAATAGACCGCGTTTTCGAGCATCCACACCTCGTCTGCCACGGCAAGGGCCAGCGCGCCGCCGCTGCCGCCCTCGCCCAGCACGATGGCGACCACGGGCACGCGAAGGCGCATCATCTCCATCAGGTTTTGGGCGATGGCGCTGCCCTGCCCGCGCTCTTCCGCGCCGATGCCGCAATAAGCGCCCGAAGTATCGACCAGGGTGACGATTGGGCGGCGGAACTTTTCTGCCTGTTTCATCAGGCGCAGGGCCTTGCGGTAGCCTTCCGGGTGGGCGGAGCCGAAATTGCGCAGCAGCTTTTCGTCGGTGGAGCCCCCTTTTTCGATGCCGATCACCGTGACCTGCCTGCCGCTTAGCCTTGCAAGGCCGCCGACGATCGCCGCGTCCTCGCCGAAGAAGCGATCGCCATGGAGCTCGTAAAAGTCGGTAAAAATGGAAGAAATGCAGGCGAGCGCGCCGGGCCGGCCCTTCGCGCGCGCCATTTGGAGGCGCTCATAGGCCCGCATGGTCGGCTCCCTCCTTATGGAAGGCCAGCAGCGCCGCGATGGTCTCGCGCTGTGCCTTGCGCTCTGCAATCGCGTCGATGAAGCCGTTTTTGAGCAGGAACTCGGCGCGCTGGAAGCCTTCTGGCAGCTTCTTGTGCGTGGTCTGCTCGATCACGCGCGGCCCGGCGAAGGCGATGAGCGCCCCGGGTTCCGCCAGGATGATATCGCCTTCCATGGCGAAGCTGGCCGTCACGCCGCCGGTGGTCGGGTCGGTCAAAACGGCAAGGTAGAACAGCCCGGCCTCGCCGTGCAGCTTGACCGCGCCCGAAACCTTGGCCATCTGCATGAGGGATATGATGCCTTCCTGCATCCGCGCGCCGCCCGAAACCGTGAAGCCCACGACGGGCAGGCGCTCTTTTTGGGCGAACTCGAAGAGCCGCGCGAGCTTTTCGCCCACGAGGGAGCCCATCGAGCCCATCATAAACGAGCCATTCATGATGAACAGGGCGGTTTTTTCGCCCATGATCGCGGCTTCGCCCGTTAAAACGGCCTCGTTTTCGCCGCTCGCCTTCCTTGCGATTTGCAGCTTTTCGGCATAGCCGGGGAAGGCAAGGGGGTCTGCCGCATCAAGGGCCGAATCGTGCTCGATAAAACTCCCCTCATCGGCCAAGATGGCGAGCCGCTGCCTGGCCGAAAGCCTGAAGTGCAGGCCGCAGCGAGGGCAGACGTGCAGGTTTTCGAAAAGCTCGCCCTGGCTTAACTCCTTGCCGCAGCCCGGGCACTCCTGCGAGAAGGACGAAAAATCCTCGCCGCCATTTTCAAGAGCGATCTTTGGGCGCTTGAACAGCGAACGCTTCAGCATCACGGCTTATTTCCCCCTTCTTTGCAAAAAGTCAGTGGTGTATTCGCCCGAGAGGAACTCGGGCTCGTTAATCAGGGCGATTTGGGATTCCGCGTTGTGTTCAAGCCCCTCGATGACCAGCTCGCAAAGCGCCGCGTGCATCTTTCGCAGGGCCTCCTCGCGCGTCTGGGCGTGGACGATCAGCTTGCCGATCATCGAATCGTAAAAGGGCGATAGGGCATAGCCCTGGTAAAGGGCGGTATCAAAGCGGACGGCGGGGCCGCCCGGGATGTGCAGAAGCTCGACGCGCCCGGCGCCTCTTTCGCCCGGCAGGGCGTTGACGCGGCATTCGATGGCATGGCCTGAAAGGCGAACATCTCCTTGATTAAAGTCGAGCGACTGGCCGGCAGCCACGCGGATCTGCCATTTGACGAGGTCAAGGCCCGTGACGAACTCCGTCACCGGGTGCTCGACCTGCAGGCGGGTATTCATTTCCATGAAGTAAAACCCGCCGTTTTGGTCGAGCAGGAACTCGATGGTGCCAAGGCCTTCGTATTGGGCCGCCCTGGCCGCCTTCACGCAAACCTCTTCCATCCTCGCGCGGGTCGCTTCATCGACCTTCAGCGAAGGGCTTTCTTCCAAGACCTTTTGGTTCTTGAGCTGCATCGAGCACTCGCGCTCGCCAAGGCAGACGACATGGCCTGCCTTGTCGGCGATGAGCTGCATCTCGATGTGCTTAACTGGGAAGAGGTATTTTTCGAGGTAGAGCGCACCGTCGCCAAAGGCGCTCTGCGCTTCCGCGCTCGCCAGCGGAAAGGCGCGCAGCAGTTCTTCGTCGCTCTCGATCCTGCGGATGCCGCGCCCGCCGCCGCCGGAGCGCGCCTTAAGCAGGATCGGATAGCCGATCTGCTTCGCCCATAAAAGCGCCTCTTTTGCGTCGTTTAAGAGCGAGCTGCCGGGGATGACGGGCACACCAGCAGCCTGCATGGTGCGCCTCGCCTCGTCCTTATCGCCCATGGCGCGGATGGAAGAAGCGGACGGGCCGATAAAGCTTAGGCCCTTTTCTTCGCAGAGCGCCGCGAAGACCGGATCTTCCGACAAAAAGCCGTATCCCGGGTGAATGGCCTGGGCGTGGCTCAAAAGCGCGGCCGAAAGCACGGCCTCGCGGTTTAAGTAGCTCCTTGAAGCCTGCGCGGGGCCGATGCAGAGGCTTTCATCCGCGAGGGAAACGTGAAGGGCCTCGCTGTCTGCCTGGGAAAAGACGGCGACGGTCTGGATTCCCATCTCCTTGCAGGCGCGGATGACGCGCACGGCGACTTCGCCCCGGTTTGCGATTAAAATCCTCGAAAACATCGTTTAATTCTCCAAAACGGCGAAAGAGAGCTCGCCTTGTGCGACGAGCTTGCCGCGAACCTCGGCCCTTGCCTTCGCCCAGTAAAAATTGCCCTTTTGGCGGCTTAAAACGCAGCTTGACTCAACGACGTCGCCCGGGCGAACCATGCCCCGGAAGCGCACGGCGCTCATGCCCGTAAAATAGGGCGTTTTGCCACGAAGCTCCGCGCCAAGCAGCAGGCAGCAGGCCTGGCCCATGATCTCGCACAGCACGACGCCCGGCACCACGGGGTTGCCTGGGAAGTGGCCCTGCAAAAACCACTCGTCGCCGCGCACGGCGTACTTGCCAAAGGCCTGGCCGTCTTCACCCAAAGAAGCTTCGTCGATCAGCAGCATCCCCTCGCGATGGGGGAGTATCCGCATCAGCTCTTCCCTGTTCATAAAAGCCCTCCTCTAGGCGCCGATGAACTTGAACAGCGCCTGCCCGAATTCGACCACGTCGCCGTCGCGCACCAGGATGTCTACGATCTCGCCGTCTTCCTTGGCGCTGATCTCGTTGAGCAGCTTCATGCTTTCGATGATGCAGAGCACGTCTCCCGCCTTGACCTTGGAGCCGCGCCCGACAAAGGGCTTTTCGCCGGGCGCCGGCGATTGATAGAACACGCCGACCATGGGCGAAGAAATCTCTTTTGCCTTGTTGAAGTCAAGGCCCATTTCAAGCCCTTCGGGCAGTTCTTGCCTTGGGTCGTCGTCGATTTCCGCGCCTTTTACAGCCTGTGCCGCGGGGATGGGCGCGGGCTGCGGCTGGCCTGCGCCCATCGCGCCATCGCGCCGGAGTTTGAGCGAAAAATCGCCTTCCTGCACTTCCAAAACGCTTAGATTCTGCTCTGCAAGCAGCTTGGCCAGCGCGCGGATTTCCCTGATGTTCATCGAAGCTAACCTCCCATTCTTCTGAAGGCCAGGCAGGCGTTATGCCCGCCAAAGCCAAGCGAGGTCGAAAGGGCGATTTCGGGCCGGAATGCAGCCGCTGCGTTCGGGGTGTAATCGAGGTCGCAGTCAGGGTCCGGCTCCCTGTAGCCGATCGTTGGCGGGGTGAAGCCGGTTTCTAAGGCCAAAAGGCTCGCGATGGCTTCGACCGCCCCTGCGGCGCCCAGCATGTGCCCGGTCATCGACTTGGTGGAGCTGATCTTCGCCGAAAAGGCCCTCTCTTCGCCCAGGGCCAGCTTAATGGCCAGGGTTTCGCTCGCATCGTTCAGCTGCGTGGAGGTGCCGTGCGCGTTGATATAAAGCCTTTCGCCGGGCTTTAGCCCTGCTTGTTTCGCAGCCGCCGAGATCGCCCTAGCAGCGCCGCTGCCGTCTGGCCGCGGCGCGGTGATATGGTAGCCGTCGAGCGTGTTGCCATAGCCGCAGACCTCGCCGTAGATCTTGGCGCCGCGCTTTTGGGCGCTCTCTAGCTCCTCGAGCACGAGGATGCCGGCGCCTTCGCCCATCACGAAGCCGTTTCTGCGCAGGTCAAAGGGAATCGAGGCAGAAAGCGGGTCTTCCGAAAGCGACAGCGCCTGGCAGTTGATGAAGCCCGCGACCGAGAGCGGTTCGATGGTCGCCTCGGCGCCGCCCGCGATGATTGCGTCGGCATAGCCGTGGGCGATGGCCCGGTAGGCCTCGCCAATTGCGTTGGCCGAGGTCGCGCAGGCCGTGACGGTGGGGAGAGAAGGCCCCAATGCCCCGTATTCGATGGCGATTTGCCCGGCCGCGATGTTGCCGATGAGCATCGTGATGAAGAAGGGCGAAACGCGCTCGGGGCCTCGATCGCGAAGCTGGGTTGCCTGGTTTAAGAAGGTATTCATGCCACCGATGCCGGAGCCCACATAGACGCCGAGACGCTCTGGCGCAACCGCGCCGCACACGCCGCTCTCTTCCACCGCCTGCTTGGCGGCAGCCAGGGCATACTGGGCAAAAAGATCGAGATGACGGGCCTTTTTTGGGGGCATATCGAAGGCTGCAGGGTCGAAATCCTTGACCTCGGCGGCGAGCTTTGCCTTAAAATCGCTCGCGTCGAAGTGGGTGATGGGCCCGATGCCGCAGACCCCTGCCAGAAGATTTTGTTGGAAGGCCTGAACGCTGTTGCCAAGGGGCGTGATCGCGCCAAGGCCCGTGATGGCCACTCGTCGCATTTTTGTGCACTCCTCCGCTTTGCTTTGATGGATGCCTGACAGCATTGCGTCACATGGATAGGCCGCCGTCGATCGGGATGACGGCGCCGGTGATATAGCCCGCGCTTTCGCCGAGCAAGAAGGCGGCAAGCGCGCCGACCTCTTCCGCTGCGCCCGCGCGCCTTAAGGGGATGGCAGAAAGCAGCGCCTCCCGCGCGGTGGCGGGGAGGGCAGCAGTCATATCGGTTTCGATGAAGCCGGGCGCCAGCGCGTTGCAGCAGATGCCGCGCGGGGCAAGCTCCTTGGCGACTGACTTTGTAAGGCCGATGAGCCCAGCCTTCGCGGCCGCATAGTTTGCCTGGCCCGCGTTGCCCATGAGCCCCGCGACGGATGAGATGTTGAGGATCTTCCCCTCGCGGCGCTTGATGAAGCCAGGCGCGCAGTGCCGGATGAGGTTAAAGGCGCCCTTTAAATTGACGTCGAGCACGCGAGAGAAGTCCTCTTCCTTCATTTGGAGCAGGAGCTTATCGTTCGTGATGCCCGCATTGTTGACGAGGGCGCTGATCGGGCCTTGCTGCGCCAGCACCTGCTTGACGGTTTCGCCCGATTGGTCAAAGCCAGAAACATCGCAGCGGTAGAGCCTTGCCTGCGCGCCAAGGGCTTCGCAGAGCCGCCGCGTTTCGGCCGCCGAATCCTCGTTGCCGGCATAGAGCAGCGCCAAATCGAAGCCCTTTTGGGCAAGGGCCACGGAGATGGCGCGGCCGATGCCGCGCGAGGCGCCGCTGATTAGGGCGAGTTTTGGCATTTCAGGCTCCTTTCAGCGCGTCGAGCGCGGCCTGCAGGCCTTCTGGGGCATCTACAGCCAGCGCGAGAAGGCTTTCGTCGATTCGGCGCAGAAGGCCGCTTAGGGTCTTGCCCGCGCCGACCTCGACGAAGGCAGAAAAGCCGTCTTTTTTCATGGTTTCGATGCTTTGCTGCCAGAGCACGGGGCTCTTCATCTGCAGGGCGAGGGTTTTTTGCGGGTCTGCGCCGTAGGGAAGGGCGTCGAGATTCGAATAGAGGGGGATTCTCGGCTCGGCAAAGGAATAGGAGGATAAATGCGCATAAAACGCGGCCGAAGCTCCTTCTAAATACGGGGAATGGAACGCGCCGCTGACCTTGAGCCGCGCCGTGCGCCCGCCGGATGCCGCAACCGCAACTTCAAAGCCCCGGAGCGCTTCAGTCAGGCCCGAAACCACGGTCTGGCCCGGGGCGTTGAAGTTCACGGCATAAACGCCGTGCTCGCCCGCCAAGCGAATCACCTCAGCTGCAGGGAGCTTTAAAACGGCGCTCATCGCGCCCGGGTTTTGCTCGGAAGATACCTGCATGAGCCTTGCGCGCTCGAGCACGGCCAAAAAGGCGTCCCGATCGCTCAACAGCCCGGCAAAGGCCGCAGCCGGCAGCTCCCCCAGCGAAAAGCCTGCGGCGCCTGAAGCCTTTATGCCGGCCTCTTCGGCTGCCCGGGCGCAGGCGAGGTCCATCAAAAAAAGACAGGGCTGGGCGTTGGCGGTTTGATTAAGGGCCTCGGCCGGGCCTTCGAAGCAGAGCTCCAAAATGCCCGGGCGAAGGGCTTCGCCTTCATCGAAGACCGCCCTTGCGGCCCTTGAAGAGGCGTAGAGCGCCTTGCCCATGCCGGGCGATTGCGCGCCCTGCCCGGCGAAGAGAAAGGCTAGCTTAGCCACTGGCCCGCCCCCCTTAAAAGCGCCTCTGCCTCGGCAAAAATGCCCTGGATGATCTCTTCGCAGCTCAATTCATCGTGAATGAGCCCCGCGATTTGCCCGGCCATGAAGCTGCCGCTTTCGATATCGCCCTCAACGGCCGCCTTGCGCAGAGAGCCCACGCCGAAGGCCTCGAGATCAGCCTCGGTGACGCCCTGCTCCAGCTCCATTTCGGCAAAACGCCTGGTGAAGCGGTTCTTCAGCGCGCGCACCGGGTGCCCAAGGCGGCGGCCGGTGACGATGGTGTCGATATCCTTGGCCTGCATGATCT
Organism: Christensenellaceae bacterium; assembly: GCA_031287285.1. Taxonomy (GTDB): domain Bacteria; phylum Bacillota; class Clostridia; order Christensenellales; family UBA1750; genus JAITGM01. The sequence continues at coordinate 774 of JAITTC010000050.1, read as the reverse complement.
TGTTCTTGTAGTTTTGGTGGATGGAGCACTCCTTCGCGGTTAAGAAGCGGGTGCCGAGCTGCACGCCCTGCGCGCCGAGCATCAGCGCCGCGGCGATACCGCGCCCGTCCCCGATGCCGCCTGCTGCCAGAACCGGGATGGAGAGCGCAGAAACCACCTGCGGCACCAGGGCCATGGTGGTCAATTCACCAACATGCCCGCCGGATTCGCAGCCTTCCGCGACCACCGCCGTGGCGCCCAAGCGCTCAAGGCGCCTTGCGATCGCGACCGAGGGAACCACGGGCACGACCTTAAGACCTGCCTCAAGCCAGGCAGGCATGTACTGGGCGGGCATCCCCGCCCCGGTCGCGACGACCGGCACCCTTTCATCCAAAACGACCTGGGCCACGTCGTCAGCATAGGGGCTCATCAGCATGATGTTCACGCCAAAGGGCTTGCCGCCCGTGGCGGCGCGGCATTTGGCGATCTCGCCGCGCAGATAATCGGGCCCCGCGTTCATGGCGGAGATCAACCCAAGGCCCCCGGCGTTTGAAACGGCGGCGGCGAGCCCGGCCTCTGAAACCCAGGCCATTCCGCCCTGAAAAAGAGGGTATTCGAGCGAGAGCAGCTCGCAAAGGGGGTGCGCAGCATGGCCTATTTGCCTCCGCCGATGGCGCGGACGAGGTCCGCCACGCTCTTGATGCTCTCGTCCATCTCGATGCTCACGCCGAATTCATCCTCGAGCTCCATCACGATTTCGACCGTGTCGAGGGAATCGAGCCCGAGGCTTTCGAA
>JAITTC010000238.1 GCA_031287285.1 Christensenellaceae bacterium | reverse complement strand
GGGAAGAGGGCGCCTAGGCTTTCGGGCAGCACGCGGTAGGCGGGGGCGTTCTTCAAGCGGTAACCCTCGCTGTGGCGCAGCATGGGGCAGCCCTCCGCCTCGTAGGCAGAAAGGTAGGCGTGGAGCTCGTCAAGGGCAAAGGGGAGCCTGTTTTCGCCGGCGAGGGCGCACAGGGGCGCAAATTTGGCAAGAAGGCCTTCCTGGCTGCCATGGGCGGCGGAAGCTCCCTCGCAGAAGAGCCGCCAGGCGGCGAGCAGCTCGCTTTCGCCCCGCAGCGCGCCCAGGTGCAGGCGGCAAAAGCCGCCGCCGATCGGCTCAAAGAGCTCCTCGGCGCTTTTTTTAGGCGTTTCAGCGCATTCCTGTCGCAAATAGGCAAGGGCAGACTGCCGGTCGGTTAAGATATGGCCGCCGCCGAACTCCGATTGGTAGAGGAGCTTGACCGCGTCCTGCGGGCCAAAGCCCGCATAGCGCTCGGCGTGGTGTTGGAGGATTTCTTTTTGGGCTTGCAAGGGGCGCACCTTCTTATCGCATTCGAGTTTTAAAAGAGTATACCGTTTTTTTGCCCCAGCTTCCTTGCGTTTTACCTAAAGTTTCTCTATACTTAACAAAGACCGAAGAGCGTTTTGAAGGGAGGCCTTGCCATGGCTGTTTTAAGCGCCGAGGGCGGCGTTCTTCTTTGGCAGAGAGACACGGAAAAGATTCGCATCGAACCCTGGGGCAGGGACGGGCTGCGCGTCCGCGTGACGCAGAATGGCGAGATGGAGCTTGGCGAGCTTGGCGCGCTGCTGCCAAGGCCAGAAACGCCGATCGCCGCAACTGAGCTGCTGGAAACCGCGCCGCCCAACTTCGCGCAGGACGCGGCCCGCCTGGGCCAAGGTGAATACCACACAGCCGAACGGCCGCAAAAGAAGCCAAACGCCCTGCGCATCCAAAACGGCGAGATCGCGGCGGAGATCGACAGGCACGGCTATCTTCGCTTTTTGAACGCGAAAACCGGCGCGGAGCTTTTGCGCGAGTACGTGCGCGACCGCAGCGACCTTTCTGAATTCTCGGTGCCGCTGAACGTGAAGGCCAGAAATTTCAGACCGGTTCCGGGCGGCAATTTCGAGATTTCGATGAGCTTTGAGGCCTACGCGGGCGAGCAGTTCTATGGCCTTGGGCAATACCAGGAGGATTTCACGAACATGAAGGGCGCGACGCTCGAGCTTCTGCACCGAAACTCGCAGGCCTCGATTCCCTTCCTTTCGTCGTCGCGCGGCTATGGCTTTTTGTGGAACAACCCGGCCGTGGGGCAGCTCACCCTGGGGGAAAACATCACCTTTTGGACAGCAGAGCGCGGCAGGCAGATCGACTACTGGATCTGCGCGGGGAGCAGCCCTGCCGCAATCCTTGAAAAATACACCGCGGTGACCGGCAGGCCGCCGATGATGGACGAGGATCTGATGGGCTTTTGGCAGTGCAAGCTGCGCTACCAGACCCAGGACGAGCTTCTTTCGGTTGCGCGCGAATACCAGCGGCGCGGCGTGCGGCTCGACGTGATCGTGGTCGATTTTTTCCACTGGACGGCGCAAGGCGACTGGAAATTCGACCCGCGCGACTTCCCCGACCCGGAGGGGATGGTGAAGGAGCTCAGCCGCATGGGAATCCGGCTGATGGTTTCGCTTTGGCCCACCGTCGATAACCGCAGCGAGAACTACGGCCCCATGAAGGAGCGCGGCTATCTTCTGCACCGCGACAGGGGCAGCGAGATTTTGGCCACCTGGATGGGCCCGACGACCTATTACGACGCCTTAAATCCGGGCGCGCGCGACTATGTTTGGCAAAAGGCCAAGCAAAACTACTGGAGCCAAGGAATCCGGCTCTTTTGGCTTGACGAGGCGGAGCCCGAGATCGACTACGACGAACTCGACAACGTGCGCTACCACAAGGGCCCGGCGCTTGCCTGCGCCAACGAATACCCCCTGCGCTACCTGCAGGGCTTTTACGAGGGGATGCGCGCCGAGGGCGTTCAAAACCCCCTAAGCCTCATCCGCTGCGCCTGGGCAGGCTCGCAGCGCTACGGCGCGCTGCTTTGGTCAGGCGATGTGGAGTCGAGCTTCAAGGCCATGCGCAAGCAGCTCGCAGCCGGGCTTTCGGCCGGCATGGCGGGCATCCCCTGGTGGACTTGCGACATCGGGGGCTTCCTGGGCGGCTTCACCGAGAGCCCTGAATTTCAGGAATTGCTGCTGCGCTGGTTTGCCTGGGGCTGCTTTTTGCCAGTCATGCGCCTGCACGGCGACCGATTGCCCTATGCGGACCCGCCGCAGGGCTATTATGGGCAGATCAAGCGCTTTGGCAGCGGAGCTGGGAACGAGATTTGGAGCTTTGGCGAAAAGAACGAGGCCGTTTTAAGGAAGTACATCGAGCTTCGCCAAAAGCTTCGCCCCTATATTAAGGATCTGATGCAGGAGGCGCACGAAAAGGGCAGCCCCGTCATGCGAATGATGCATTACGCCTTCCCGGGCGACGAAAACGCCTGGGGGCTCAGCGACCAGTACATGTTCGGGCCCGATTTGCTCGTGGCGCCGGTCTTTGAGGCAGGCGTAAGCGAGCGCGAGGTCTATCTGCCAAGGGGCGAAAGCTGGCTGGAACTGGCGACCGGCAGGGCCTTTACGGGCGGGCAAAGGGTGAAGGCCACGGCGCCCATCGACGTCATTCCGCTGTTCGTTCGCGCGGGCGCGAAGCTGCGGATGGCATAAGGGAGGGGATCAGCGATGCCGATTTTTGATTTAAGCCAAAACCGGCTCTTCTGGCAGAGCGGCGAGGAAAAGATTCAGATAGAGCCCTGGGGCAGGGATGGCCTTCGCGTGCGCCTGACGCGGGCAGCCAAGCTGGAACTCGACGAAAATGGGGCGCTGCTGCCCAAAAGCCAGGCGCTTTTTGCCCAACTGGGCATGCTGCGCGACGCGCCCAAGAACAACAAGCAGCGGGCGGCTGCCGGGGGCTCCTTTTCAGACGCTGCCCTGAACCTGCAAGAAAACGCGGCCTTCATCCAAAACGGAAAGATGCGCGCGGTCATCGACAGGCACGGCTATCTGCGCTTTGAAAACGCGCGCGGCGAGGAGCTTTTAAGCGAGTGCATCCGCAACCGGAGCGACCTTTCGGAATACTCGGTGCCGCTCAATCGCCCCGCGCGCTGGTTAAAGCCGCACATTGGCAGGGAAGGCTACCGTGCGGCGATCCATTTTGAGGCCTACGAGGGCGAAAGGCTCTATGGCATGGGCCAGTATCAGGAAGACAGCCTCGATTTAAAGGGTCTTCGCCTGCCGCTCGTGCAGCAAAACTCGCAGATTTCCTGCCCGTTCTTGCTCTCGTCGCGCGGCTACGGCTTTTTGTGGAACAATCCAGCCGTGGGCGATGTGAGCTTCATGAAGAACGAAAGCGTGTGGACGGCGCGCTCGACCAGGCAGATCGACTACTGGATCTGCGCGGGCGACAGCCCGGATGAGATCCTTCAAAGCTACGCCAGCGCGGTTGGCACCGCGCCGATGATGCGGCAGGATTTGATGGGCTTTTGGCAGTGCAAGCTGCGCTATAAAACGCAGGAAGAGCTGCTGAGCGTGGCGCGCGAGCACAAGCGGCTGGGCCTTCCGATGGACGCAATCGTGGTGGACTTCTTCCACTGGACGATGCAAGGCGACTGGAAGTTTGACCCGGTCGACTGGCCGGACCCAGAGGGCATGGTGCGCGAGCTGCAAAGCCTTGGCATCAGCCTGGTGGTTTCGGTTTGGCCCACGGTCGACGTGCGCAGCGAGGACTTTGCTGAAATGAAAGAGAGGGATTATCTCATCCGCAACGACAGGGGCGGCCTGATGACCTCGCTGTTCATGGGCGAGGTGACGCTCTTTGACGCGATGAATCCGGGCGCGCGCGAGTTCATCTGGAAGGTCTGCAAGCAAAACTACTACGATAAGGGCATCAAGCTCTTCTGGCTTGACAGCGCGGAGCCCATCTACAACAACGAGCAGATCGACAACCTGCGCTATTACAACGGCCCCGCGCTGCAAACCTCGAATATGTACCCGTTCTACTTCTGCAAGGCCTTCTACGACGGCCTGGAAAGGGCGGGCGAAAGCGATATTCTTTGCCTCATTCGCTGCGGCTGGGCCGGGGCGCAGCGCTACGGGGCGCTCACCTGGTCTGGCGACGTGCAGTCCTCGTTCAAATCCATGCGCCAGCAGATCACGGCGGGCATCAACGCCGGGGTTTCGGGCCTGCACTGGTGGACGACCGACATCGGCGGCTTCCTGTCGGGCTTCCCCGCGCAGGAGGGGTTCCGCGAGCTGCTCCTGCGCTGGTTTGCCTGGGGCGCCTTTCAGCCGGTGATGCGCCTGCATGGCGACAGGCTGCCCTACGAAAACCCCGAGCCCCTTTACCGAAACGGCGTGGAGCAATTCGGCAGCGGGGCCGAAAACGAGGTCTGGCGCTTCGGCGAAGAGGCTTATCCCATCCTTAAAAAGTACCTCTTGCTGCGCGAGGCGATGAAGCCCTACATAGCGCGGCTGATGTGGGAGGCACACGAATTTGGCAGGCCGCTGATGCGCCCGCTGTTTTACCACTATCCGCAAGACGAAAGCGCCTGGCGGGTGGACGAGAGCTACCTTTTTGGGCCCGATCTCTTGGTTTCGCCAGTCTATGAGGCCGGGGCGACGAAAAAGCGGGTCTATTTGCCGGGGCCCGAGCTTTGGCAGGAGTGCGCGACCGGCAGGGAGTATGCGGGCGGGCAATGGGTCGAGGCCGAGGCGCCGCTTGATGTCATCCCCCTCTTCTTGCGCAAGGGCGCGGCGGTTCCGGGGATCAACGTTTAGATAAAAAGGGCGCGGCGATAGGGCGGACGGCCCTCGTCATCGCGAGGATCGCACAATTTTACTTCGTCATTGCGAGGAGCGTAAGCGACGAAGCAATCCAGCAAGAAAGCAGAAAGGTTTCTTCAAAAAGGTGGACGCTGGATTGCTTCGTTGCCACTCGCAATGACGAAGGAAGCACGACGCGGCGCCATGTTATCGATTCAGCATCGTCATTGCAAAGGGTGCTTGCGGTTGCTCCTCCTCGTCATTGCGAGGAGCGAAGCGACGAAGCAATCCAGCAAGCATGCGCAGGGGCTTCTTCAAAAAAGGAAGACGCTGGATTGCTTTGTTGCCACTCGCAATGACGGAAAGGAGCGGCGCGGCAATCGCAATGACGAAGAAGGGCGCGACGTGCGCTGGGGCGGCGTGCACCATCCCTTGAGAAGCGAAAGCGGCTCGGCCTCGTCATTGCGAGGAGCGTAAGCGACGAAGCAATCCAGCAAGCAAGCGCAAGGGCTTTTCCTAAAATAGGGGCGCCGGATCGTCGCACCGTCCCCGCGAAGTGCCGCAAAGACGAAAATCCCCTAAAATATGGAGGGCAAGATGGATAAGAGGCTTGAAAAATACTGCGCGCTGGCCGTCAGAAGCGGCGTAAACGTGCAAAAGGGGCAGACCCTGCTCCTGAATGCGCCCGTGGATTTGGCGCCCATGGTGCGCCTGGTGGCGGAGGAAGCCTACCGCGCGGGCGCCGGCAACGTAGTGGTGATGTGGAACGACGAAAAGCTCGCGCGCACGCGCTATTTGAATTCGCAGCTTAGCGTGTTTGAGCGCTTCGAGCCCTGGGAAAAGCTCCGCTACGAGGAAATGTCGAAGGAAAACGCGGCGCTGCTCTCTTTGATTTCTGGTGATCCCGAGGCGAATAAGGGCATCGACCCGGCAAAGCTGATGGCCTACGCAAGGGCGCGCAGCGCGGCGCTGGAACCCTTCCAAAAGCGCCTGCTCACGGGCGAAATCCTGTGGAGCATCTTCTCGGCCCCCTCGAAAGCCTGGGCCGAAAAGGTCTTTCCGGGGGCGAAAGACGCGGAAGACAGGCTTTGGGAGGCCATTTACGCTGCCTGCCGCATCGATGAAGAGAGCGACCCGGTTGAAAATTGGCAAAGGCACTCGGCGGGGCTCGAGAGGCGCGCAAAGATCCTCAACGATTATGATTTCAAGGCGCTGATCTATCAAAACGAGCTTGGAACCGAGCTTGAGATCGGCCTGACGAAGGGGCATATTTGGGCCGGCGGCGGCGACGTTTCGAAGGACGGAATCCGCTTTTTGCCCAACATCCCAACGGAAGAGATCTTCACCGCGCCGCATTGCGGCGAAGCGGAAGGCGTGGTCTACGGCACGAAGCCGCTAGTCTATCAGGGCAACCTGATCGAGGACTTCGCGATTTGGTTCGAGGGGGGCAGGGTGAAAAAGGTCGAGGCCAAGGCGAACAAGGCCCTGCTCGAAAGCCTGATTTCCTCCTTCCCAAACGCCGATCGCCTGGGCGAGGCCGCGCTGGTGCCCTACGACTCGCCGATCTCGCGCTCCGGCGTGCTGTTCTACAACACCCTGTTCGACGAAAACGCCTCCTGCCACCTGGCGCTGGGCTCGGCCTATGCCTCCGGGGTGAAGGGCGCCGAGGGCCTGAGCGACGAGGAACTGCAGGCGCGCGGCATCAACCAATCGCAGACGCACAACGACTTCATGATCGGCTCGAAGGATCTTTCCATCACCGGCGTGCGGAAGGATGGAAGCAAGATCGCCGTGTTTGAAGGCGGCAATTTCGTGTTTTAGGCAAAAGCAGGCGGAGGTGCTGCCCATGGCGGGGCCCAAGATCGTCTTTCAGCCAGAGGGCTATGATATCGGCGATGCGATGCCCTTTTATGAGGGCGGAAGCTACTTTTTATACCATTACAAGACCGACCAGGCGCAGCGCGGGCGCCTGCAGGGCTGGACTTTAAGCGAAACCCGGGATCTCGTTGCCTACGAGGACCACGGCGTGCAGCTGCCCTTTGGCAAGGAGGGCGAGAAGGATCGGGTTTTTCGCTCCGGGAGCCTGTTTAAGGGGCAGGACGGGCTTTACCACCTGCTCTATGGGGCAGACGACGGCGGCGAGTTTTTGCAGCTGGCCAGCGGCAAGGCGCTGGACGCCCTGCAAAAGACCGACTTTATTCTGGGCATTCCAGAGGGCTATGGGCCGGCCGAGTTCCGCGACCCCTGCGTGTTCTGGAGCGAGGAGCTCCGCGCCTATGTGATGGCCGTCGGCACGCGGAAGGCGGAGGGGAAAAGGCTGCTGAACGGCTGCGTGGTCTGGTTTACGTCAAAAGACCTGCAGACCTGGGCCTTTCAGGGCGATTTATTCGCCTCCGGGGCCTACACCACCTTGGAGATGCCGGATTTGTTTAAGCTGGGCCAGTGGTGGATCCTGCTCTTTTCTGAATACAGTGACAGGACCCAGGTCGTTTACCGCATGGCCAGGAGCATGACCGGCCCCTGGCTTTGCCCGGACGACGACGCGCTCGACGCGGCGGCCTATTTCGCGGCGAAATCGGCGGAAGGGCCCGAGGGGCGCGTGCTCTTTGGCTGGGTGGCCGGCAAGTCGAGCGAAGACGACAGGGGCGCCTGGAACGCCTCCTCGGGGATTTTGCCGCATCTGCTCTTTCAAAGGGAGGACGGCAGCCTGGGCGTGCGGATGCCGCAAAGCGCCAGGGATGCTTTTCAAGAGGGGAAATGCCTTAAAACCCCGGAAATTTCAGCGCCCTACACAAGGGAAGAGGCGTTTTTGGGCGAGGCCCGCGAAGGAACGCATCTGCTGGAGCTCGAAATCGAAATCGAGCCCGGCACGCGGGCCTTTTCGCTGAGCGTGGCAGGCGATGAAGAAAGCCGGCAGGCCTATGAGTTCCGTTTCCTCGTGAAGCAAAACCGGGTCGAGTTCAGCGCAAGCCCCAACCACGGCATTTGGCCGCCCGATCACTTTCGCGGCATGGAGCGGCTTGAACGGCTTCTTCCCCTGGAGGGCAAAGCAAGCCTGAAGCTGGCACTTCTGCGCGACGAAAGCTATTTTTGCCTCTATGCGGAGGGTGCGGCGCTTTCGGGGCGGATCTACGAGCCGAAGGGCTGCGCCGTTTTCGCCGCCGCCGCGAACGGAAAAATTCGCGTTAAATCGGCGGAGCTTTTTACCCTAAAAGCCTGACAGTGCGCGCGCGCTGCTGTATACTAGAGCAAAAAGGGCATAACGGCGAAATTGAAGTCATGGGAGGAAGCGAGACTTGAGCAGGCTTGGGGATATGATCAAGGCCGAGCGGCTGCGCCAGGGGCTGAGCCCGAAGGTGCTGGCCAAGAAGGGCGGAATCAGCGAAAGCTACCTGGTGGAGGTGGAATCCGGCAAGAAGATCATCGCCGATAAGGACGCGGCGCGGCTGCTCAAGCTCATGGGCAGAAGCGGCGGCGTTCTGGCGGACTTCGAGGCCCAGGCAGACGGCATGCAGGCAGCCGCGCCGGCACGGCCGAGGCAGCAGCTTAAGATCAAGGAAGCGCAGTCCGAGCAGGAAGCGAGCGCGCCGGTGAACGAGAGCTGGCTGGCCGCGCTTTCCGGTGCGATTCAGGCAGTGCCGATCAAGAACACGGCGATGCACACGCTGAAGACCAGGCCCATGCCGCTGGAAGGGGGCAAGATCGCGGGCGCCGCGCCCGACAAGGTCTTCTTCCTGGAGGTGCCCGACGATTCCATGGCGGGCTATCGCATCAGACGGGGCGATTTGGCACTGATCGCGCCCGCACCCAACCTGAAGTCAGACGCCTACTACCTGATCGAGGCGGCAGGGAAGGTGGCGCTGCGCAAGATCACGGTGCAGGATCAAAACCGCGTGCTTGCGCAGTGGTACGACTTTGAGCCCAAAACCGAGCTGTTCAAGGCGGATGATGTGAAGTTCATCGGCCAGGTCAAAAAAATAGAGTTTGAGGTGTAGGAATCATGAGCAAAGTGCAAATCGGCTCCCCGCTCTATATCGTGCGGGAGCAGTGCCAAAGGGATCTGTTCGCGGCGATTCAAAAGCTCAAGGAAGTGGGCTTTGACGGCATCGAGTTCCAGGGCTTCTTCGGCAAGGGCGCGAAGGAAACCCGCCAGTGCCTGGACGACCTGGGGCTCCAGGCGCTTGGCAGCCAGCTTTCGGTCGCGCGCCTGCGCGAGGACGCAAGGGGCACCTTCGACTTTCACCGCACGGTGGGCATCTCGCTGATGACCGTCGCAGGCTACAGCGCAGACGAGCTTTTAAACCAAACCGGCAAGGTGGTGGACGAGATCGCGGGCCTTTCCGCCATCGCGAAGGAGTATGGCATCAGGCTGCTCTACCACAACCACGACTGGGAGGTGATCGAGAAGAAGGACGGCAAGACCGCCATGGAAACCCTGCTCGACGCCGCGGATCCGAGCATTTTGCAGGTGGAGCCGGACATCGGCTGGATGGAGAGCACGCAGGCCGACGCAGCCTATTATCTGAGCAAATACAAGGGCCGCTGCCCCATCATTCACATCAAGGATTACTACACTTCAAACCACGATCTGCTCGGCAGGGTGCATGACTTTTTGCCCGCGCGCGGGCCGAAGGAAAGGGGCGAGTTCGAGTTTAGGCCGGCTGGCTACGGCGTGTGCAACCTGCCAAGGCTGCTGCCCTACTGCATCGAAAGCAGCCCCGAATGGTATGTGACCGATCACGACATGGCCTATGAGCGCGACCCCTTCTTCGACTTGAAGCTCGGGCTCGACTATATGCGCGCGCTGTTCGCCCTGCAGCCGCAGAAGGGTTAAGGGAACGAAAAATGCCAAGGATTTGCTATGCCGCGCCGCTGTATATCGTGCGCGAGGAATGCCAAAAGGACCTTTTCGGGGTGCTGAAAAAGCTGAAGATGGCGGGTTTTGAGGGAATCGAGTTTTTGGGCTTCTTTGGGCACGGCGCTCAGGATCTGCGCGCCAGGCTCGATGAAATCGGCCTGAAGGCGCTTGGCAACCACGTGCCGCTTGCCGAGTTGGAGCTGGATGCGGAGGCTGTTTTTGCCTTCCATAAGGAAGTCGGCTGCGCGTATTTAACCGTGGCCGGCATTTCGGCAGACCAAATCATCGAAAGCGCGGACGCGGTCGCCCAAAGGCTGCAGATCTTGGCCGAGAAGGCGAAAGGCTATGGCCTTTCGCTCTTGTTCCACAACCACGACGACGAGCTTTTGGCGAAAAAGGGCGGAGTGGAGGCGCTGGAGCTCTTGATGGAGGCGACAGCGCGGGAAGAGAGCATCGCGCTGGAGCCGGATCTTGGCTGGATGGAGGTTGGCGGCGGGGACTGCGAGCGCTATTTGAGGAAATACGCCTCGCGCTGCCCGGTCATCCACCTGAAGGACTATTATAGCTCGAATCATGCCTTGCTCGGCCGCGTGCGCGAGTTCGTGCCCGCGCGCGGGACGAAGGAGAGGGGCGAGTTTGAGTTTCGGCCCACGGGCTATGGCGTGCTGAACCTGCCAAAGCTCATGCCGCTCTGCCTGGCCTGTGAGCCTAAGTGGTTCGTGATCGACCACGACCTGGCCTATGAGCGCGATCCTTATGAGGATTTGAAGTGGAGCCTTGAATACACCAAGAACCTGGTTGCGCTGCTGTAGCGTTTTTTGGATCCACAAAGCAAGGGGGGGCCCCCGCGTAAACCCAGGGGCCCCCCAGGAGGGTGGCCCCGG
>JAITTC010000167.1 GCA_031287285.1 Christensenellaceae bacterium | reverse complement strand
CCGGCATGCGGTGCTCCGCCGCGTTTTCGGCATTTAAAACGATATCCCGCCCTTCCCAGCGCACCTGGCAGCCGATGGCCGAAAGGATCTCCAGCATATGATCGATGTCCTTCAGTCTTGGGCAGTCGCGAAGCAAGACCTCGCCTTTGACGAGCAATACGGCCGCAAGCAGAGGCAAGACCGCATTTTTCGCCCCCCTGATATCGATTTCCCCATTCAAGGGCTTGCCGCCCAAAATTCGAAAGGCCTTCACACGCCATTCCTCCTTCTTCCTTCCGGGTACCGCGGTATCCTATGAAGGGGAGGGAAAATGTGTGCGTGTCCGCCTATTTGGCGGCTGGGCTCAGGGTCTTACAGCGCCGATTTCAGGCCGCTTTGCCTGGCGGAACCAAACCCCAGCTTGCGCACGAAGGCATTTTTTCGCCTGGAAACCGATAAAAGCAGACCCATCGAGCATAGGAAGATCATCAGCGTGGTTCCGCCCGCGGTAAAGAAGGGCAGCGGCAGGCCGGTGGTTGGCATCCAACCGGTGACGACCAGTATGTTGATCACCACCTGCACGGCGAGCATCATCGTGGTGCCCGAGGCCAGGTAGCAGCCGAAGCGGTCCTGCGCGTTCAGCGCCACCCGGATGCCGAAGAAGATCAGCAGCATGAAGCCGATGAGGATCACCGAAGCCCCGATGAAGCCGAGCTCTTCCCCGACGATTGCGAAGATAAAATCCGAGGAGGAATAGGGCAAAAACAGCAGCTTTTGGCGCGACATCCCGATGCCCGTGCCTGCCCAGCGGCCGTTGGCCAGCGCGAAATAAGACTGGATCAGCTGCCAGCCGTCTCCCTGCGCCACCGCCCATGGGTCGCGGAAGGAGGTGTAGCGCTTGAGCCTATCCGGCATGAACTGCAGCACGGTTACGATGAATCCAACGCCTGCGGCGATCAGCCCGGTATTCACCCACCAGCTGCTGCCGGCCACATACATCATCAAAAGCGTCACGATTAAAATCGCCCCAAGGGTAGAAAGGTTCGGCTGCAATAAAATCAGCCCGGCATAGCTGCCGGCGACGGCGAGCGCCGGAATAATGGTCTTTGTCAGGCTCTTCATGTGACCAGCCCGCCTATCGAAAAACCAAGAAAGGAAGAGGATCAGCGTGATCTTGGCGATTTCAGAGGGCTGAACCGACAAGAAGGCAGTCGACGTGCCCACGCGCAGCCAGCGATGCGAATAATTGACATAGGGGCTCCAAATCGGCGGGCCGCTGACCACCTTGGGCAGCGCGACGACGGCCACCAGCATGAGCAGGGTAACGCCCACGCCGGTGCCCACGACCCAGGTCTTCTTCAGCACCCGGTAGTCGATATTCATGAGAAGCAGCATGAGCGAAAAGCCGATGGCCGCCCAAAGCGCCTGGTTGCGGAACTCGGCAAGCGAGTCCGACGAGCGCACGATGCCCTCGTAGCTCGAGGCCGAGAGCACCATAAGCAGCCCCACGACCATCAGGATGAAGGTCAAAATCAACACGCCATAGTCAAAGCTAAGACCCTGCCCAAACACGAAGAGCCGGATCTTCTCTTCCGGCTGCCGCCTTTTTTCTTCGCCGTAGTCGCCTCTTACCACGGGCCTGCGCACCCCGCTCAAGGGCGTGAAGGTTTCGCTGGCAAAGCCCTTCCGCGCGCGAATGGAGTCCTCCACGCGCTCGCTGCGGCTTCGCTCCCTCGAGGAGTCCAAGATGCCAAAGGGGCTGGGCCTCCCAGTCCGCCGCTCATTCCGGTTCCCGCTGCGCGCCCCGCCGCTTGGCATGGTTCAGCCCTCCCCTTCGCCTTTTTCTGTTTTTTCGCTTCTTTTCGCTTCTTTCTGCTGCTTTCCCCTTTTACCTCGTTTATAGGGCGTTTACGATCTCTTTGAAGACGCGCCCGCGCTCTTCATAATCCCTAAACATGTCAAAGCTGGCGCAGGCCGGCGAAAGCAGCACGTTTTCGCCGGGTTTTGCGAGCGACCCGGCCAGCAAGACGGCCTCCTTAAAGCCGCTCGCCTCGTGGACGCCTAAAAAGCCTGCCTCCCTCAGCGCGCTTTCGATCTGCCCTCTGGTTTCGCCGATCAGCACCGCCGCATGGATCCTGCTCTTTGCGATTTCTTGCGCAAAGGGCAAAAAATCGGTGTGCTTATCGTAGCCGCCCGCGATCAGCACGCTGCCTGCCTTCATCGCGCGCACCGCCATGATGGAGGCGTCCACATTCGTGCCCTTTGAATCGTTGATGTACGTGACGCCGTTCAGCGTCCGCACGATTTCGATGCGATGCTCCACGCCGGCAAAGGTCTTGAGCGTATGCCGAATCACCGGCGCGGGAACGCCTGCGATCATCGCGGCGGCGGCGGCACAGAGCGCGTTTTGCAGATTATGCCTGCCGGGCAGGCGAATTTCATCCGCCATAACGATGCGCTTCACTTCCCCCTTTTCGGCGAAGGCCACATAGCCTTCTTCCAAAAAGCAGCCATATTCCACCGGCTTTTCGAGCGAGAAATAGGCGACCTTGCAGCGGGCTTTGGGGGCGAGGCCGCGAAGGGATCGGTCGTCGAGGTTTAAGATGACGCAGTCTTCGCCGCTTTGGTTTTCAAAGATACGCGCCTTCAGGCGGATATATTCCTCCATCGTGCCGTGGCGGTTGAGATGATCCTCGGTGATGTTGAGAAGCAGCGAGATCTCCGGATGGAAGCTCTCGACGGTTTCGAGCTGGAAGGAGGAAACCTCGGCGATCACGATATCCTCAGGCCTGATTTTGGGCACTTCCTGCGAGAAGGGCAGGCCCACATTGCCCACCACAAAGCTCAGCCGCCCCGCGTTTTTGAAGATCTCGCCAAGAAGCGTGACCGTCGTGGTCTTGCCGTTCGTGCCGCTCACCGCGATGATGGGCGCGGAGCAAAGCCGGCTGGCCAATTCGAGCTCGCCGATGACCTTCAGCCCCTTTTGCGCGGCATTTTTCAAGATGGGGGCACTAAGCGGAATGCCCGGGCTCGTCACGAGCAAATCGTAGCCGAGCAGCTCCGGCTCGCGGCCCAAGGCCTTCTCGATCGGCAGCTTTTCGAGCGGTTTCAGCGCTTCCGCTAGTTCTTCTTCGCCCTTTTGGTCATAGATCGTCACCTTGGCGCCGATCCCGCTGAGCAGCGCGGCCGCGGCCACGCCCGAGCGCGCCATCCCGGCGACCAGCACCCTCTTCCCCGCAAACACCCCTTGCCCCTTGCAGCCCATGCCATGCCCCTCCATATCTAAAAATGCCTTTGTAAAAGCTATAGTCCAAGCGAAATCAGCGCCAGCAGGCAGCAGAGCACCGTTACCGCGGTGTACATCGCCACCACCCGGGTTTCCGACATGCCGCCAAGCTCAAAATGGTGATGCAGCGGCGCCATGCGAAAGACCTTCTTGTGCCTTAGTTTAATCGAGCCGATCTGGATGATATCAGACAAAGAGGAGGCCACGTACATGACCGCCACCATCGGCAGCAGCAGCGAGAGCCTCATCGCGAGCGCCGCGGCCACCACGGCCCCGCCAAGGAGGAAGGATCCCACATCGCCCATGAAGATGCGCGCGGGGTATGCGTTATAGCGAAGGAAACCCAGGCAGGCCCCCGCCATCGCGGCCGAAAAGACCATCGCGCTGTCTGCCAGGCCGGTGTCGCCAGCCGTATCCTTCATGAAGAGGGCGATCAGCAGGAAGGTCACCATCGTGACCGTGGTGACCGAGGCGCAAAGGCCGTCCACGCCGTCGGTCAAGTTCGCCGAATTCACCACGGCGATGATCACGAACATCGCGAAGGGGATGTAGAAAAGCCCCAGATCCCATTCGATGTTCACGAAGGGCACGATCAGGGTCGAGCCGATGTTTTCGTTCAGGTAGCAATACAGCGCCATGCCAAACGAAAGCCCGAACTGCAGCACGATCTTCTGCCAGGCGCGAAGCCCTAAATTTCGCTTCAAGCAGACCTTGATGTAATCATCGATGAAGCCGATGACCGTAAAGCCAAGGGTAAAGAGGATAAGATGCAGCATCGCGCCAAAGCGGGTATCGGCAGGGGCAAAGGCGATGGCCGAAACCGTGAAGGCGATGGCCATCAAGATGCCGCCCATGGTCAAGGTCCCCTGCTTGGCAGCGTGGGTTTTAGGGCCAAAACTGGCCTCGGTCTGGCCGAATTTCAGTTTTTGCAGCAGCGGGATGATCGCAGGCCCTAGGGCCATCATGCACAGGAAGGATAGAATCAGCGTAAAGAGCGAACTTCGCATGTCGTCAGGCACTCCCCATTCTCTTCGGTGGACATCGTCTTTTTTTACCCTTTTGCCTTCTAATCCAGGCCCATCTCACTTAAAAGCTCCGCCACGACCTGCTTTTCGTCGAAGGGGCGCTTGACGCCCGCGACCTCTTGGTAGGTTTCGTGGCCCTTGCCCGCCAAGACGATGATATCGCCCTTTTTGCCCATTTTAAGGGCCTCTGAAATCGCCTCGCGGCGGTTTTCAATCACCTTGTAGGGCCCGCCGGTCGGGGCAATGCCTTCCTCGATGGAATCCAAAATCTCTGCCGGGTCTTCGTAGCGCGGATTATCTGAAGTTAAGATCGAATAATCGGCCAGCCGCCCCGAAATGCCGCCCATCAGCGGCCTTTTCTCTTTATCGCGCCCGCCGCCGCAGCCAAAAACGCAGATAAGCCGCCCCTGCGTAAACTGCCGGATGGTATTGAGGATGTTCTCGAGCGCCGCCGGGGAATGGGCATAGTCCAGGATGACGCGATAGGGCGTGTTGGTCTGCAGGGGTTCGATGCGTCCCGGCACCACGGCCACGGCCTCGATGCCGCGCCGCACGGCGGACATCGGCATGCCGAGCTCTAAGCAGGTCACCGCCGCGCCAAGGGAATTATAGACGTTGAAGATGCCCGAAAAGCGCATGCGGATCTCGGCCGCCAAACTTCGATAGCGAAGGGTGTAGGAAACCCCGTTTTCTTGAATTTCAATGTCTTCCGCGCAGGCCTGGGCGCGCGCGCGCTTGGCCACGGCAAAGCCCGCCACGGGGATTCGCCCGTCGGTCATCTCGGCCCCTGCGTCATCGTCGAGGTTCACGATGGCGCGCTTGATATATTCCGCGCCGAAGAAGCGCTTCTTGGCGAGCTTATAGTTTTCCATGGTGTGGAAGTAGTCGAGATGGTCTTGGCTGAGGTTCGTAAAAAGGCCCGCGTCAAAGACCATGCCGGCCAGCCGCTCCTGCGCCAGCGCATGGGCGGAAACCTCCATGACGAAGAAGCTGCAGCCGGCGTCGCGCATCTTGGCGAGCAGGCCCTGCAGCTCGATGGATTCCGGGGTGGTGAGGCTTGCCTCCTCCTCCTCTTCGCCGATGCGCGTGACCACCGTGCCCACCAGGCCCACCTTGTGCCCCGCTTCCTTTGCGATGGAGGCGATCAGGTAGGAGCTCGTCGTCTTGCCCTTCGTGCCGGTGATGCCCACGCAGATCATATCCTTGGCCGGGTGGCCGTAAAAGCTCTGCGCAAAGTAAGACATGGCCTTGCGCGCGTCCTTCACCAGCACCTGAGGCAGCTCGACGGGCAGCTTTCTTTCGACCACCAGCGCGGCCGCGCCGCTTTGCGCGGCCTGGGCGGCAAAATCATGCCCGTCAGCCCTCTGGCCCGGCAAGCAAAAGTGCAAAAAACCCTTGCGGGCCTTGCGCGAGTCGTAGCTCAGGCCCGTGATCTCGACCGCATCATCCCCGTAAAACGCCTCTATGCCGGGGACCTCCGCCATCATCTTCTTTAAATCCACAACCCATTCCTCCTAAAACTGCTCTTATCTCTTAAGGCTTCTCAAAGCGCACCTTGACCTCTTTTTCGGCCGGGTTGATGTTCGGATCGACCCGCGTGCCGGCCCGCGGTTCCTGCGAAACCGCCAATCCCGAGCCTTCGATCTTCATCGTGAGCCCAAGATCCCGCAGCAGCCGATTGGCTTGGATCATCGAAAGCCCCTTGAGATTGGGCACCTCGACCCAGCCCTCGGTTTCCGGCTCGTCTGCGCCCAACTTTTCAGTATAGAGCACGACCAGGGAACCCTCGGGCACCTCGGCCCCTGCTGCGGGCAGCTGCTCGACGATCGCGCTGCCAATCCCATCCGTCATGGCCTTGAGCCCAGCTTCCGAGAGCGCGGCGCTCGCCGCGCTGATATTCTCGCCGACCACATTGGGCACGGTGGTGGTCTTGCCGACCAGGTCCTTCTCGCCATCCTTATACTTCGGCTGAATTCCCAAATGCTTGAGCGCTTCGCTCAGCAGATCCTTGGCAAAGGGCGCGGCCACGGTCGAGCCGAAGTCCGGCCTGGCGCTTGGCTCATCCACGATGAAGAGCACGGCTATCTGCGGATTATCCATAGGGGCGAAGCCCAGGAACGAGCAGATATGAACATCGCTTGAAACCTTGCCGTTGACGTACTTTTGCGCGGTCCCCGTCTTGCCGCCGACGCGGTAGCCCGGAATGTAGGCGTTGCGCCCGCCGCCGTCGGTCACGGCGCCCTCCAAAAGCTTCCGCATGATGGCTGAAGTATCCTCAGAAATGGGCTGGCCGACCTGCTCCGGCGCGTAGCTGACCACGCTCATCCCTTCGCTGTCGAGCATTTCCTTGACGATATGCGGCTTCATCAGCTTGCCGCCGTTGATGGCCGCGCTGGCCGCCGTGAGCAGCTGGATTGGCGAGACCGCCACGCTCTGCCCAAAGCCCACGCGGGCCAGATCGACGTTTTTAACGTACTTGATCGGGATCATCTGCCCTGAGGACGCTCCCGGCATGTCTACCCCAAGATCCCTTCCGATGCCGAAGGAATCCAATCCCTTATAGAAGCGCTCGATGCCAAGGCGCAGGGCGAGCTCGATGAAGGCCGGATTGCAGGAGTTATTTACGGCCTCCTGCAGGTTTTGATGCCCATGCGGGTTGCCGGAGCGCCAGCACTTGATCTTGTCGCCATCCACCATCACATAGCCCGAGCAGTTGAAGCCCGAGTTCAGGTTCGCAACGCCCTCGTTGAGCGCGAGGGCCGTGGTGAGGATCTTAAAGGTGGAGCCAGGCTCGTAAGCATCCACCACGGTGGAGTTGCGCATGAGCTTTGAAAGCGCGCTTAAGTCGTCTCTGGGCGGGGAGTTCAGGTCAAAGTCCGGCTTGTTGGTCATGGCCAGGATTTCGCCGGTCCTCGGGTCCATCACCACCACCTCCACGCCCTTGGCGCCGTTTTCGCGCAGGGCGCGCTCCGCGGCCTTTTCGGCGATGGACTGAATGACGTAATCGATGGTCAGCTTGACCGTGTAACCGTCCTCCGGCTCGATGTATTCGTCGGCCCCGGCGCTCATCTGGCGGTTTTCGGCGTCCACCTGCGAAACGATGCGCCCATTGGTGCCCGCCAGGTACTTATTCAGGCTTTTTTCAAGCCCTTCCTGCCCCTGGCCCGATATATCGGTAAAGCCCAGCACCTGCGTGAGAAAGTTCCCCTGCGGGTAGGCTCTAACGCTGTCTTCGTTGATTGCGATGCCCCCAAAATTGATCGCTCGAACAGCATCGGCCTTTTCTAGGCTGATCTGCCTGGCCAAAACCTGCTGGCCCTTCGTCGTGTCGGTCAGCTTCGCGATTAGGCCATCGTAGTCAAGCCCCAAAACCTCGGCAAGCTGC
>JAITTC010000005.1 GCA_031287285.1 Christensenellaceae bacterium | reverse complement strand
TCAAGTGCGACGGGAAGGTCAATATCCCCGATGGCGAGGTCTTCACCGCCCCGGTCAAGACGAGCGTGAATGGCGTTTTGAGCGTCAACACCCCTTCGCTGCAGGAGGGCTTTACCTACGAGGCCATTCGCCTGGTGTTTCAGGATGGGCAAATCGTGGAGGCGAGCGCCAACGACGAAAAGCGCATCAACGCTTACCTCAACACCGACGAGGGCGCCAGATTTGTGGGCGAGTTCGCAATCGGCGTCAACCCGCACATCGTTGCCCCGATGAAGGACACGCTCTTTGACGAAAAGATTCGCGGCTCCTTCCACTTCACCCCCGGCGCCTGCTACAGCGACGCCTTCAACGGCAACAACAGCGCGATTCACTGGGATCTCGTCACGATCCAGACGCCGGAATACGGCGGGGGCGAGATTCGCTTCGACGGCGAGCTCATCCGCAAGGACGGCCTCTTCGTGCCAGGAATCCTGCAGGACCTGAATCCCGAGAACCTCGCCTGACGAAAGCGCTTCCGCGCGTTAAAACTCTGTCATTTCTTGTGAAATGCCTTGAATTCCATGGTAAATCGAGCTAGAATAAGCTTTGGAATCAAAGCCTGAACTTTAAGGAGGGTATCGACAATGTCTATCAAGGTTGGTATCAACGGTTTTGGCCGCATTGGCCGCCTGGTTTTCCGCGCCGCCCTGGAGTCTGGCAAGATCGATGTGGTCGGCATCAACGACCCCTTCATCGACCTTGACTATATGGTCTACATGCTCAAGTACGACACCGTGCATGGCCGTTTTGGCGGCACCGCGGAAGCCAAAGACGGCAAGCTTGTCGTCAACGGCAAGGAAATCTCGGTTTTCGCCTTCCGCGACCCGGCCGAGATCCCCTGGGGTTCTATCGGCGCGACCTACATCGCCGAGGCCACCGGTGTCTTCACCGATGAAGCCGGCGCGTCCAAGCACTTTGCCGGCGGCGCGGAAAAGGTCGTCATCACCGCCCCCGCGAAGGATAAATCCCCCATGTTCGTCATGGGCGTGAACCACGAGAAGTACACAAAGGACATGAAGGTGGTTTCGAACGCCTCCTGCACCACGAACTGCCTGGCCCCGCTCGCCTATGTCATCAACGAGAAGTTCGGCATCGAAGAGGGCCTCATGACCACGGTGCACGCCACCACCGCCACCCAGAAGACGGTTGACGGCCCCTCCGCCAAAGACTGGCGCGGCGGCCGAGGCGCAGCGTTCAACATCATTCCCTCGTCAACCGGCGCTGCCAAGGCAGTCGGCGTGGTCATTCCGGAACTCAACGGCAAGCTGACCGGCATGTCTTTCCGCGTGCCCACGGCCGACGTTTCGGTGGTTGACCTCACCTGCCGCCTCAAGACCCCCACGAACTATGACGAAATCAAGAAGGCCCTGAAGGAAGCTTCCGAATCCGAGCGCTTCAAGGGCATCATCGAGTACACCGAGGATGACGTCGTGTCTTCCGACTTCATTCACGACGCAAATACCTCGATCTTCGACGCCAAGGCGGGCATCCAGCTTTCAGAAACCTTCGTGAAGCTCGTCGCCTGGTACGATAACGAGTGGGGCTATTCCAACAAGGTCGTCGACCTGATCGCCTACATGGCAGGCGTCGACGCGAAGTAAGCAATTTCCCCTGATATAAGCCCAAAAAAGCGCCCGAATCCATTCGGGCGCTTTTTTTGTGCTGGGGAAGACGTCATTCCTGCGCGGGAACTGCGGTTTCGGGCGGCGCTTCCCCCGGGATTTCCTTGCCGAGGAACTCGGGAAGCTGCATGCCCGCCATCTTGAAGGCCTCATTGAGCGGCGGCACGGACTTCATGAGCCCAGAGAGGAAGTTCGCGGTCGTTGAGTTGCCGTTTTCGCCGCCCATCGAATCCCAAACGGTGATCTTGTCGATCTGCAGATTTTTGATGGCTTCGACCTGGATTTTAACCAGTTCCTCGATCTTATCGGCCAGCATGAACTGCACCGCGGCGGAAGGGTCGCCGCCCGCAGCCTCGACGAGCCTTGAAAAGCCGTCCGCCTGCTTTTGCAGGATCTCGAAGGTGCCGCGCGCCTCTGCCTCCATCTTGGCAAAGATGGCGTCCGCCTCGCCCCTGGCCCTGCGGCGGGCCTGTTCTGCCTCCGCCTCGGCCTCAAGCTCCAGGCGCTCTTTTGCGATGCGCGCCTTTACGATGATGTCTGCCTGGCCGGTCATGCTGTCGCGCTCCGCGCGGGCCTGCTCGGCACGCTCCTGCGCCGCATAGGCTTCCTCCAGGGATTTGGCTTCCGCGATGCGCTCGGCCACGGTGGCGCGCCTTAAGGCCTCTGCCTCTTGCTCGCGGCGGGTTGCGTCTGATATGGCGATGGTGACCTTGGCGCGGTTTTCGCCCTCGACGGCGGTCGCGTCGGATTCTGCCACCGCGATGCGCTCGTCCTTATGGGCCGCAGCAGCGCCGCTTTCGCCGTCGCGGTTTTGCTCGGCCACGCTGCGCTTTGCGTCGTTGATGGCCTTCGCTGCCGCGTCCTTGCCCAGGGCCTCGATGTAGCCCGATTCGTCGGTAATGTCGGTCACGTTGACGTTGATGAGGCGAAGGCCGATCTTTTTCAGCTCGGTTTCGACGTTGTGCGAAACCGCCTCGAGGAACTTATCGCGGTCGGTATTGATCTCCTCGATGTCCATCGTGGCGATGACCAGGCGAAGCTGGCCAAACATGATATCCTTCGCGAGCTCCTGAATCTCGCTGAGCTTGAGGCCCAAAAGGCGCTCGGCTGCGTTTTGCATGACGCCGTGCTCCGTCGAGATGCCCACGGTGAAGCGGGAGGGAATGTCTACGCGGATATTTTGATGGGAAAGCGCGCTGGTTAGGTCCACGTTGATGGTGACGGGCGTGAGATCGAGGAAATTGCAGGCCTGAATCACCGGCCAAACGAAGGCAGCCCCGCCGTGAATGCACTTCGAAGAGCGCGCGCTGCCGTCGGGATTGGAACCCACCTTGCCGTAGATGACCATGATTCGATCGGAGGGGCATTTGCGGTAGCGCGAAAGCACCACGATGAACATGGTCAGCACGAACAGAGCGATGACGAGAAAGGCGATGAGATTGATAGGAGGCATTTTGAACACTTCCCTTTCGCTTGGATTAAACGGGGCGAATGATGAGGACATTGCCGCCGGTTACGCCCACGACCTGGACGCTTTGGCCGGTTTTAAGGGGGAGCGGGCTATCGGTCACCGCGTCCATCTCGACGAAGCGCTCTTGCAGGAGCAGGGTGACGCGGCCGGTCGAGGAGCGCAGCGGAGGAACCGGGATGTAGACCGTGGCCATCTTGGCGATGGCGTTTTTGGGGTTGATGTTGCCGCTGTCTTGCAGCATCAGCGCCCATTTGATGACCAGGGCGGCAAAGATGAGCGCGGCGCCGCCCGAAAGCATGGCGAGCAGGAGCGACAGCCCCTCTGAGCGGGTGCCGTCAAAGGTGGCAAGACCGACCCAGCCGCCAACCGCGAAGAAGGCGACGATGCCGCGCAGCGTGAAGAGCCGCAGGCCGGAGCTCGCCTCGGAAAGATCGCCCTGTTCGTGCTCCGCGCCGTGGTCGAAGGAATGGTCGTGGTCAAAATCAAGGCCGCCGTCGCCGCCCGAGCCATGATCAAGGTCAGGGCCCGCATCGGCGCCGCCATCCGAGTGGCTGAACGCGCCGCCCGCGAGCAGCAGCACCGTTTGCACGAGCATCACCGCCGTGGCGGGGATCGCCGCGCAGGCGAGCGTTTGCCCAAAAAGCCCCAAGCCTTCCCACCATTCGAGGAACCATCCCATCTTCATTCCCCCTTTTTTATAAAATCTCGGCTAGCAAAAGATTGGCAGTGCCGGCCAGCTCTGCGCTAAGAACCGCATAGACCATCGCGGTCAAGGCCTTTT
>JAITTC010000074.1 GCA_031287285.1 Christensenellaceae bacterium | reverse complement strand
TGCGCCCCACGCGCGAGGGCGGCCCCTCCTATGCGCAGAGCCTGAAAAACGCGAAAAGGATTGCGGAGAGCCGAAACCAGCAAAAATACTATGTGCGGGGCACCTTCACGCGCAATAACCTCGACTTTGCCAAGGACGTGCTGGCCCTCAGCGACGAGGGCTTTGAGCAGATCTCGGTGGAGCCCGTGGTCTTGCAGCCAGAATCGCCCTATTCGCTGAAGGAAGAGCACCTGCCGCGGATTTTGGCCGAGTACGACGCCCTTTTAGAGCAATATTTAAAGCGCCGACGCGAGGGCGGCTGGTTTTCGTTCTTTCACTTCGTGGTGGATTTAGAGGGCGGCCCCTGCCTGAAGAAGAGGCTGACGGGCTGCGGCGCCGGCAGCGAGTACCTGGCCGTGACGCCGGATGGCGAGATCTACCCCTGCCACCAGTTCGTGGGGCGCGAGGGCTTCCTCCTGGGGAACGTCTTCGATGGGAAGCTCGACGACGAATTGCGCGCCCAATTCGCCAACAACCACGTGCTCTCGAAGGAAAAATGCGCGGGCTGCTGGGCCAGGCTCTATTGCTCGGGCGGCTGCGCGGCCAACGCGCAAGCCTTCTCGGGCAGCATAAACAAGCCGTACGACATGGAATGCCAACTCGAAAAAAAACGCCTGGAATGCGCCATCGCGGCCTATTGCGCCGAAAATGCGCGGCAAGAAGAGGCGAGCGACTAAGGGGGCCGCAAGCGTGCTGAAGTTCGAGCCACGCGGCGAAATCGACGAGGGGATCGTCGAAAGCCTAAAAGGCGCCGGGCATGGGGAAACCCTGGCCAGGCTGCTCTGCCTGCGCGGGGTCAAAAGTCAAGCGGAGGCGGAGACCTTTTTGCATCCATCGATTGCGGGGCTTCACTCGCCCTTTTTGATGAAAGACATGAAAGCCGCCGTGGAGCGCATCCAAAAGGCCATCGCCCAGGGCGAAAGCGCCGTGATCTACGGCGACTACGACGCGGACGGCGTGACGGCCACCGCCCTTTTATTCGATTACCTATGCGCCATCGGGCTAAAGGCTGCATACTATATACCCAAGCGGCACGGCGAGGGCTACGGGCTCAACATCGCGGCCATCGAGGAGCTCGCCAAGCAGAATACCCTGCTCATCACCGTGGACTGCGGCATCACCGCCCTAAGCGAAATCAAGGCCGCAAAGGCGCTTGGGCTGGAGCCCATCGTGACCGACCACCACAGCCCGCTTTCTGAACTGCCGGGCTGTTTGACCATCAACCCGCGCTTGGACGGCTACCCCTGCCCGCATCTATCCGGCGCTGGCGTGGCGCTCAAGCTCGTGCAGGCGCTGGGCGGCATCGAGGCTGCCGAAAGCTACCTTGACATCGCGGCCCTTGGCACCGTGGCGGATATCGTAAGCCTTCGGGATGAAAACCGGGCCATCGTGACGCTGGGCCTTCAGAAGATCCGCGAAAACCCGCGCCCTGGCATCAAGGCCCTGATGGATAACGCGGGCGTGCCGCCTGGGGCGATTGCAGCCTCGCACGTGGGCTTCATGATCGGCCCTCGCATCAACGCGGGTGGGCGCATCGGCCACAGCGCCAAAAGCGTTGAGATGCTGCTGGCGAAGGATTATGCGGATGCCAAGCCGATCGCGGACCAGCTTGAGGAGCACAACCAGCTTCGCCAGGCGCAGGAGGCTTCCATCATGGAGGAGGCCCTGAAGCAGCTGGGCGGCGCGGACTTCCTTAGCGAGCGGGCGCTCTATGCCGTGGGCGAAAACTGGAACCCGGGCGTTGTGGGCATCGTGGCCTCGCGCCTGACCGAGCGCTTCTTCCGCCCCTCGTTCGTCTTCGCCAAGGAGGGCGAGACGCTGACCTGCTCGGCGAGGTCGATCCGCGGGGTTTCGCTCTTTGCGCTGCTGAATCGCTGCCCGGAGCTCTTCGAGCGCTTCGGGGGGCACGAGATGGCGGCCGGGCTGACGATGAAGCACGAGAATTTTTCCGAGTTTCACCGCCAGATGGAGGCCTTTCTGCAGGAAATCGATGAAGAAAAGTGGATTCCGACCCAAAGCTACGATTTAGAGGCGGCCATTGCCGATTTCGACGCGGAAACGGTGCGAGGCCTAAGCCGCCTGGAGCCTTTTGGCCAAGGCAACCCGGGGCCGATCTTCCTGCTTAAAAACGCGCGGGTGCGCGGCAGCGGCACCATGGGCCAAAACGGCGCGCACCTGCGCCTGACCTTGGAGCAAAACGGCAGCCTGCTCGAGGCGGCAGCCTTCAAGATGGGCCCGCGGCTGGCCGAGGCGGCCGAAACCATCGACGCCGCGGCGACGCCCGAGATCAACCTTTGGCAGGGGCGCGAGAGCGTGCGATTGCAGATCCGGCAATTCGCGCCGAGCCCGAGCGGCTTTTTAAGCGGCGAAACGGCCCGCGACGACGAACTCTTCGCCTCCGCGCTGCCCTACATCCTGGCCCCAAAGCAGCTGGGCTTCAAGCGGCATTTAGACGCGAAAAACGACGATATCGCGCGGCTTTTGGGCCAGAGCCTCTATGGCAGCCTGCTGCTGTATCCATCGGCTGGCGCCTTGCAGGGCGCCATGGCCTTTCTGAACGAAGCGGGGCTGCTCTTTAGGCTGCGCGTGGGCGCCGCCCAAAGGGGCGCGGGCGATTTGCCCGAAAACCTCCTCTGCGCCTTCGACCGAATCGAAAAAGAGGCGCTTTCAAACTACCCGAACATCGTCTTGCTCGGCGGGATGCTCGACAAGGCGATCGTGGATGAGATCCTGCGGCTGGCGCCCAGCGCCGTTGTCTTCGCGTTCAAGTCCCCTTGCGAAAAAAAGGCCCTTGCCCAAAGGCTTCAAAGCAGCTTGCCGGGCATCGACGAAACCAGGGCCTTTTACCGGGCGCTGCTGCGCCTAAACGGCAGGCTGAGCGCCGCGCGCGACCTAAAAGCCCTGCAGGGCCTCGCGCCCGAATGCGCCGCGTTGCCGCTGCCAAAGCTATATTTGGCGCTTCGAATGCTCAAGGATATGGAGCTGATCGAGATTGGCGACAGGCCGTTCTTCATCGCCCTGCCGGGCGGCAAGCCCGGCAAGAAGGAATTCGAAAAGACCGAAACCTCCCTGCGCGTGCGGGAATTGATCGAGATTTAAGGCCGAACGCGGCCGTTTGGAGGATAGATCCATGGATTTGGCCAAGACCATTCGGGACGTGCACGATTTTCCCAAAAAGGGCATCCTCTTTAAGGATGTGACCACGCTCTTCAAGGATGCGGAAGCCTTCCGCGAGCTGATCGACGGGATGGACGCAGAACTGACCCAAAAGGGCATTTGCTTTGACCTCGTGGCGGCGCCGGAGGCGCGGGGCTTTGCAATCGGCGCGGCGCTGGCCTACAAGCGCGGCACGGGCTTCGTGCCCGTGCGCAAGCCGGGCAAGCTCCCGGCCAAGACGATCGCGCGCTCATACACCCTTGAATACGGCATCAGCACCCTGGAGATGCACGAGGACGCGATCGCCCCCGGGCAAAGGGTTTTGGTGATCGACGATATTCTGGCCACCGGCGGCACGGCGCTGGCTGCCTGCGAGCTGACCGAGGCCCTGGGCGGCCGGGTGGCCGCGATCCGCTTCGCGGTGGAGCTCAAGGGCCTTGGCGGCAGGGAAGCGCTGAAGGAATACGACGTTGCCGCGCTTTTAAGCTTTGAAGTCGACGAATAGAGCTGTTTTTTGACCGGAAGCGCCCCATCGGGGGCGGAAAGGGGGCATACGGCATGGCGATGCAGGAGATTTTAAGCAAGAAGCTGGGGCTTCTCTTCGAAACGATTCGAAGAAACGGGCAGGAAGTGGACGAAGCCCGGGTTTATGAGGCCTGCGAGTACGCAAGCCGCATGCACGGCGACCAGAGGCGCGAGTCCGGCGAGCCCTACATGATCCACCCAATCGAGGTGGCGACGATCCTGGCCGACATGCAGATGGACCAGGTCACGATCTGCGCGGCCCTGCTTCACGATGCCCTGGAAGACACCAAGGCGGACTTTGCAGACATCGAAACCCTCTTTGGCAAGGATGTGGCCGTGCTGGTCGACGGCGTGACGAAGCTGAGCCACGTGGAGTTCCGCTCGAAGGACCGGCAGCGGGCCGAATCCCTCAAGAAGATGTTCTTTGCCATGGCCAAGGATGTGCGCGTGGTCATCATCAAGCTGGCCGACCGCCTGCACAATATGCGCACCCTTAAGTTCATGGAGGAGCACAAGCGCCTGCGCATCGCGAACGAAACCATGGAGGTCTACGCCCCTCTGGCGCATCGCCTGGGCATTTACACCATCAAGTGGGAGCTTGAGGATCTCTCCTTCCGCTATATCGACCCTGAGGCCTATTACGAACTGGCAGACAGCGTGGCCATGAAGCGCGACGAGCGCATGAAGGCCATCGAGGGCATCATAAAAAAGCTTGGGGAGGCCTTCGGTCAGGCGGGAATCAAGGCTGAAATCAGCGGCAGGCCCAAGCACCTTTACTCCATCTATAAAAAGATGCAAAGCCGCGGCCTTGCCTTTAACCAGGTTTACGACCTGATCGCCGTGCGCGTGCTGGTCGATACCAAGGAGGACTGCTACTCGGCTCTTGGCATCGTGCACACCCTTTGGCGGCCGCTTCCCGGGCGCTTTAAGGACTATATCGCCATGCCAAAGCCCAACGGCTATCAGTCGCTGCACAACACGCTGGTGGGCGAGGGCGGCGTGCCCTTTGAAACCCAGATCCGCACGCACGAGATGCACCGCGTCGCAGAATACGGCGTGGCCGCGCACTGGAAGTACAAGGAGGGCGTGACCGAAAGCGGCAAGTTCGACGAGCAGCTCTCATTTTTGCGCCAGCTCATCTCGATGGAAAACGAGATGGACGACGCCCAGGAGTTTATGGACATCATCAAGAGCGAGCTCTTGAGCGACGATGTCTTCGTCTTTTCGCCAAAGGGCGACGCGGTCGATCTGCCCAACGGCTCGACGCCGCTCGATTTCGCCTACCGCATCCATTCCCAGGTGGGCAACCGCTGCGTGGGCGCGAAGGTCAACCAGCGCATCGTGACGCTCGACACCAAGCTGCAGACCGGGGACATCGTCGAGATCATCACCTCGTCTTCCTCAAAGGGCCCGAGCATGGACTGGCTGAAGATCGTCAAGACCACGGAGGCCAAGTCCAAGATCAAGGCCGCGCTGAAGTCGAACCTGCGCGAGCAGAACGTTTCAATCGGGCTTGAGATGATCGAGCGCGAGATCAAGCGCCAAAGCTACGAAGCTTCAAAGCTCATGAGGCCGGAGTTTTTCGAAAAGATCATCCGCCGCTATTCGCTCAAGAGCGCGGAGGATATTTACGCCGCCGTGGGCTTTGGCGGGCTTTCGAGCCAGGCCGTGGTCACCAGGCTGGCAGACGAATGGAAGCGCGGCCAAAAGCCGGAGGAAGAGCCCGAAATCGCCTTGGCCAGGCCCAAGGCCCAGCCCAAAACCGGCACGAACAAGCAGGCGGTCTTCGTCAAGGGCGAAGACGGGATGCTGGTGCGCTTCGCGAACTGCTGCCACCCCGTGCCGGGCGATGAGATCGTGGGCTATATCACGCGCGGGCGCGGCGTTTCGGTGCACCGGCGCGACTGCGTGAGCCTTCGCGATGTGTCGATCGAAACCGAGCGCCTGGTCGATGTGGAATGGAACCTCGGCGCCGAAAACGCCTACTCGGTCGACCTGCAGCTCATCGTGCAGGGGCGGCGCGGCGAGGTTTCGATGTGGCTGACCTCGATCGCGAACGACATGAAGATTCCGCTCCTCAAGATGAACGTGAACGATAAGAGAAGCCGCGCCACCACGGTGGATCTGACCATCGAGATCAAGAACGCGGAGCAGCTCGAAGAGATGATGCGCCGCATCAACCGCAATTCCAACGTGATTCAGGCCTACAGGGTGAGCGCTTGAGCGAGTTTCGCTTTGCGGCGCTGAGCGATCTGCACGCCTCCTTTTCGCCCGACGCCCCGCTGCGCCTGGCGGCCTTTTTGCACGCCGCGAAGGAAGAAAAGGCTGGGCTCATCGCCCAGCTTGGCGATTTTGCACAGCCCGAAGGCCAAAATGCCGGGCTTTTGCGCGCCTTTGATGCCTTTGCGGGGCCGAAGCTGCACGTTTTGGGCAACCACGACCTGAAGATGAACTCATTGGCTGAGGCGCTGCGCTTTTATGGCCTTGAGAGGGGCTTTTATGCCTTCGACTTCGGCGGGCTGCGCTTCATCGCCCTAAACGGCAGCTTCATCCGCCATGGCGGCCTGACGGAGACCTACTCAAGGGCAAAGCACAGCCATTTGCTGCCCCTGGCCGAGTACCCGGTTCTGCCCGAGGAGCAAATCGCCTTTTTGCGCGAAAAGCTCGAAGAAAGCAGGCTGCCGGTGGTTATTTTGGCGCATCAAAGCCTTTGCGGCGGGCCGTTTAGCCGCGGGCTTACAAACGGGCGCGAGATCATGAAGCTGCTGCTCGGGTTCCGCGCGCGGGGGAGGGAGATCCTCGCCTGCGTCAATGGGCACGACCACGTTTTCTCGCGGCGCAGCATAGGGGGGCTGCCATTCATCACGCTGCCCTCCGCGAGCTACCGCTTCGTGGGCTTCGAGGCCTTGCCCAGGGCCAGGGACTTCAGGCCGGCGCGCGCGCTCGCCCTGCGAAGCCGTGTGCCCTATGCGCTGTTTCGCTTCAAGGGCGGCGAGCTTCATATGGAAATCAGGCGGGCAAAGCTCCTGCCCGAGGGGTAAAGAAAGAAGGCAGAAAAAGATGCGGATCGTGGCGCAAAGGGTGAGCCAGGCCTCGGTTTCGGTGGAGGGAAGGCTCGTTTCTCAAATCGGGCCGGGGCTGCTCGTGCTGGTCGGCGTGGAAGAGGGCGACACCCAGGGCGACGCGCGCCTGGCCGCGGGGAAGGTCGCTGGCCTGCGCGTCTTTGAGGATGAAGAGGGCAGGATGAACCGCTCGCTGAAGGAGATTGGCGGGCAGGTCCTGGCGGTTTCGCAGTTCACCCTGCTGGGCGACGTTCGCCACGGCAAGCGGCCGAGTTTTATCAAGGCCGAGGAACCGCTTCGGGCAAACGAGCTCTACGAGCTCTGCGTTTCGTTCATCCGCGAGGAGGGGATCGAGTGCCTGACCGGGGTCTTCCGCGCGGAAATGCGGGTGAGCCTGGTGAACGAGGGGCCGGTGACGATCCTTTATGACACGCGGAAGCTGTTTTAAGGGCAGAAGGGGCCGAATGATGGTGAAACGCGGTGGACGAGCTGCGCGCGGATCGCTTCTTCCCGCGGGACTTCCTGTGGTTTGACCGCGAAAGGGCATTGCGATGGATTCCATGTGACCAGCCCCAAAAAGGGCGGCCGCCGCGATGGGCTTTCACCAGCTCGGCATTTGCGTGCCGATTCGCCTAAGCTGGCGGAGGAATAGGGGGCGCGGCATGCAAAAAAGGCAGGGGCTCAGCGAAGAAAGCTCGAGTTACGGGCTTATGCGGCGGGCCGCGAGCGATTAGCGAGCAAAGCGGCGAGGGCTTTTTCGCAGCCGCAGGCGAAGAAAAAGGGCGAGGCGCTTCACGGACGCCGGGGCGGACGTGCCCGTCGCCCCGGCGCTCGCGAAGCGAGCGCCGGGCAATGGAACCCGAAGGCGGAAGAGAGAGGGGGCTGTTTCATGAGGATGAAGGCGCTGCGGCGGGGGCCCGGGCAGACGAACTGCTATGTCGTTTGCTGGGAAACGAGCCCGGCCTATGTGATTGATCCGGCGGGCGACGCCCCGGCCATCCTGGCCGCGCTGCGGGAGCTTGGCGCGGAGGAATGGCGGGTTTTATTGACGCACGCGCACTTTGACCATATCCTGGCGCTGAACGATTTAGGGGCTGCGGCGGTTTATGCCCATCCCTTGGAGGAAGAAGCGCTGCGCGACCCCGCGCTCAACCTGAGCGCGGCCGTTGGCGGCGCTTTTTCGAGCGATCTGCCCCTGGTTGCGCTCGATGAGGGCGGCAGTGCCGGCCCGTTTCGGGTCCTGCACACGCCGGGGCATCGCCCCGGCAGCCTATGCTTTCACTGCGAGGAAGAAGGGCTGCTCTTTTCGGGCGACACGCTGTTTTTCGCGGGGGTTGGCCGAAGCGACCTCCCGGGCGGCGACCCGGCCCGTTTGGCCGCGTCGCTGCGCCGCCTTTTGGCGCTGCCGCCTCAAACCCTAGTCTACCCGGGCCATGGCCCGCAGACGAGCGTCGGCGCCGAGCGCGCGCGAAGATGACGCGGCGGGTATGCATCCTCGCGCAGGAGGCGATTTTGCCCGATCTGGCCGACGTTTTGCGACTGTTCTTGGGCGAGATCGAGCTTTGCTGCAGGGAAGAAGCCGAGCTATGCCTGCGGCACGAAGTGCGGGGCGGCGGGCATGCCTGCGAAATGGCCGGAATTTCGGCCTTCGTGCCCCAAACCGAGCAGGGAAGGGGCGAGCTTGAGCAAAAGCGCTTCTTCAAGCGCGCGGCCAAGCTTGCGGCCTACGGCGCGCTGAAGCAATGGACGGGCCTTCAC
Source organism: Christensenellaceae bacterium (assembly GCA_031287285.1). Lineage (GTDB taxonomy): Bacteria > Bacillota > Clostridia > Christensenellales > UBA1750 > JAITGM01. Next base: position 440 of record JAITTC010000074.1, on the reverse strand, counting down.
CCGCCCTGGGGAGCGCTGACGGGAATCCGCCCCACGCGGCTGTTCTTCGAGCAGCGCGCGCTGGGCAAAACCGCGGCTCAGGCGGAGCAGGCGCTGATCAAGGGCTTCGATCTTCTGCCCGAAAAGGCCGCGCTTTTGCGGGAAATCGCCGGGGAGCAAGAAGCTTTGCCCGCGCCAAGGCCAGGCGAGGTCGATTTTTATATTGGCATCCCCTTTTGCAAAACGCGTTGCAGCTATTGCTCCTTTGCGGCGATGGGTCTGCGCGAGGGCGCAAAGCTCACGGAGCCCTATGTGGAGGCCTTGATTGCAGAGATGCGGCTCTGCGCGCCCTCGCTCAAGGGCTTTAAGCCCCGCTGTTTATATGTGGGCGGCGGCACGCCCACTGCCTTAAGCGTTTCGCAGCTGGCAAGGGTTTTAGACGAGGCGCTCCGCTGCTTCCC
>JAITTC010000070.1 GCA_031287285.1 Christensenellaceae bacterium | reverse complement strand
CCACAGGCCCCCAGGGTCTGCGAGGCTTGACGGGCGCACAGGGTCTGCGAGGGCTTCCCGGCCCGCAAGGCGCCCCTGGTCCGCAAGGCCTGCAAGGGGTGCCTGGGGCGATCGGCCCCAGGGGGCTGCAGGGTGAACCCGGCCCGGCCGGCGGGCCGATCGGTGTGCGCGGCATTCCCGGCTCCGAAGGGCCTCAGGGCGAACCGGGCCCCCAGGGCGAGCGAGGCGCGCAAGGGATTCGGGGGCTGCAAGGCGTTCCTGGCCCGCAGGGCTTGCTGGGCCCCGTTGGCCCGGCCGGCCCGCGCGGCATCCCCGGCTTGGCGGGGCCTCAGGGCGAAGTTGGGCCCCAAGGCATCGCTGGGCCTCAAGGTGAAGCCGGCCCGCGCGGCCTTCCTGGCTTGCCCGGCGCACAAGGGGATGCCGGCCCAGCCGGCCTGCAGGGCCCAAAGGGTGATCCAGGCCCGCAAGGCCCCGTTGGGCCGCAGGGCGAGGTTGGCTCCACGGGCCCGGCCGGCCCGCGCGGTGCCTTTGGTGCCCCAGGGCCGCAGGGTGAACCCGGCCCAGAAGGCCCGCAGGGCTTGAAGGGCGACACGGGCGCGACCGGGCCGCAAGGCGCGCAAGGCGAACAAGGCCCGCAGGGCATTGCAGGTGCGATCGGCCCACAGGGCCCGCAAGGCGAACCGGGGCCGCGGGGCATTGCGGGTGCGATTGGCCCACAGGGCCCGCAGGGCGAACCTGGCCTGCAGGGTGCTACGGGCGCGATTGGCCCACAAGGTCCGCAAGGCGACCCCGGCCCACAGGGCATGGAAGGCGCGATTGGCCCGCAGGGCTCGCAAGGCGACCCCGGCCCACAGGGCCCGCAAGGCGATCCCGGCCCGCAAGGCGACCCCGGCCCGCAGGGCATGGAAGGCGCGATTGGCCCGCAAGGCGATCCCGGCCCACAGGGCATGGAAGGCGCGATTGGCCCGCAAGGCCCACAAGGCGATCCTGGCCCGCAGGGCGTTGAAGGCGCGATTGGCCCGCAAGGCCCACAAGGCGATCCTGGCCCGCAGGGCGTTGAAGGCGCGATTGGCCCGCAGGGCCCGCAAGGCGACCCCGGCCCGCAAGGCATGGAAGGCGCGATTGGCCCGCAGGGGCCTCAAGGGGAGCCGGCCACGGTGGAATTTGCATCCTTGACGAATGGGCAGCCTGCCGCACAGCCCGCGGCAGCGGATGAAGCCGTCGTCACTCGGGATTTAGCCCCCCTGGCCACGCTGAATTTCGGCGAGAACGACCTGCTGAGCTTCAGCGATGCGCCCGTGGAGCAGGGTCTAAGCTGGGACGGCGCCGAGAATGCGCTGACCTTGGGCAATTCGCCCTATTACAGGGTAACGCTGGGGCTCAATGTCCAGTCCGTTTTGCCCAATACCAGCATTCAAATGCTGGAAAATGGGGTGCCTACGGGCCCCGTTTTGAGCGTGAACGGCGAGGGAATGTTTCTGACGGACTCGATCGCCCAGCTTCAGCCTCAGTCGAAAATCCAATTCAAGGTTCTCTCCGGCGGGCTTACGCTCGCCTCCCCGGGGCAGAGCGCGCAGCTCGTCGTAACGGGGCTTGGCAAGGCCTAGACCATAAAAAAGAAAGCCCTCGACGAAAGTCGAGGGCTTTTGCGTTTCAATTAAAGATCTATTCGGCCTCGATGACCGCCCGGATGCGCCGCACCCCCGCTGAGGAGGCCTCTTCCTTCTGGATTTTAAAGGCCTTGAGCTCGCCCGTGCGCCCGGCGTGCGGGCCGCCGCAGATTTCCTTTGAAACCGGGCCCATGGTATAGACACGCACGCGCTCGCCATACTTGGATTCGAACAGGCCGATGGCGCCCTGCGCCTTGGCTTCCTCCACGCTCATCTCTTCCTCGGTGATGGGGTAATCGGCGGCGATGGCCTCGTTCACCAACCGCTCGACCTCGTCAAGCTCTTCCTTTACCACCTTGCGTGGGAAGGAAAAGTCAAAGCGCAGGCGCTCCGCGGTGATGTTCGAACCCCTTTGCGCCACCTCTTCAGACAGCACCTTGCGCAGCGCCGCGTGGAGGAGGTGCGTGGCCGTATGCAGGCGGGCGGTTTGCTCGCTAGCGTCTGCCAGGCCGCCCTTGAAGCGCTGCTCGGCCCCTGCCTTTGAGAGCTGCTGGTGCTGGCGGAAGCGCTCGGCAAAGCCTGCTTCGTCAACGGTGAGATTTCGCTCCTTGGCGAGCTCCGTGGTGATTTCGATGGGGAAACCGTAGGTGTCGTAAAGGCGGAAGGCGGTTACCGCGTCGATTTCGGAGGAGCAGCTTAAACGCTGCACGGCCTTTTCGAACTCGCGCAGGCCTTGGCGCAGGGTGCGCTGGAAGCGCTGCTCCTCAAGCTCGAACTGCTCAAGCACCTGCGCCCTGCCGCGCTTAAGCTCCGGGTAGATGGCTTCGTATTGCGAAACGACCACCTCGGCGATTTGGCGCAGGCTGTTTTCTGGCAGGCCGATCTTCATGCCCATGCGCACGGCGCGGCGAATCAGGCGGCGGAGCACGTAGCCCTGGTCGACGTTCGAGGGAGCGATTCCCTTTTCGTCGCCGAGGATCATCGTCGAGGTGCGGGTATGGTCGGCGATGATGCGAATCGCGCGGGTGCTTTCGTCGTCGCTGCCGTATTTTGCGCCGCTTAAGGTCTCGATTTTTGCGATGATGGCGGAAAAAGCGTCGGTATCGTAGACGCTCTTTCGGCCGTTCAACGTGCAGATGGTGCGCTCCAGGCCCATGCCGGTATCGACATTCTTCTTGGCCAGGGGAACGAGGTCGCCGCTCTCGAGGCGATTATATTGCATGAAGACGTCATTCCAGATCTCCAGATAGCGGCCGCAGTCGCAGGCAGGGGAGCAATCCGGCCTGCAGGGAGGCTTATCGGTGATGAAGAACATCTCGGTGTCGGGCCCGCAGGGGCCCGTAGGGCCCGGTTTCCACCAGTTGTTCTCGGCAGGCAGGAAGAAGACCTGCTCCTCCTTTGCGCCGGCTTCCAGCCAAAGGTCGTGCGCTTCCTGGTCGCGCGGGGCGTTCTCATCCCCGGCAAAGACCGAGAAGGCCAGGCGCTGTGGGTCGATCCCAAGGTAGCTTTTTGAGGTTAGGAATTCCCAGCTCCAAAGGATGGCCTCGCGCTTGAAGTAATCGCCCAGGGACCAGTTGCCCAGCATCTCGAAAAAGGTCAGATGCGAAGCGTCGCCCACCTCGTCGATGTCGCCGGTGCGGATGCACTTTTGCACGTCGGTCAGCCGCGCGCCGCCCGGATGCGGCTGCCCCATCAAATAGGGGACGAGGGGGTGCATTCCCGCCATGGTGAACAGAACCGAGGGGTCATTATCGGGAATGACCGAGGCCGAGGGAATGACGGTATGGCCTCTATCGCGAAAGAACGTCAAAAAGGCTTCACGCAGGCGGTTGGAGGTATAGCTTTGCATCGCGAAAACTCCTTTAAAGTCAAAAGTGACGGGCAAAAACTTCGCCCCATGATCCATGGGGCGAAGACCCGCTGAACTCGCATTACTATAGCAAAATCAGGCGCGGATTGTCAACAAAACAGCCCTAGATATAAGAAAGCTCGTTGACCAGGGAAGCGAAAAGGGCACCAAAAGCGACCATGAAGAAGATCGAGAGCACGACGCCTGCGAGCGCAAGGATGAGCATCGCGCGGGCGTAGTTTTGCTTGCTGGGCTTTGCGCCGCTTCCAAATGCCCAAACGAGGAGCAAAACGAAGCCTACGATTGGAATGCACTGCAAAAGAAAGGTGCCGACCCATTCGCCCAGGCCGACGGTTTCGTAGGATCTGGAGGGCTGCGTTTGCGGCTGGCTGTATTGTGCCATGATGGATTCCCCTTTCTATAAATGGAAATGAGCCTGAACCGCTTTATTTATAGCATAATCTGCCTGTGTGCGCAAGGGTGAAAAGCCTGCCGCGGGGATTGAAAGTTAACAAGGCTTTTGTGTATACTAGCCCCTAGGCTGGTTTGGCCTAAATGAAGTTTGATAGAAATAAAAATCGAATGGGAGTGGCGAAAAAATGGAGGAAACGCGGCAAAAGGTGGGGAAGAGGGGCTTTTTTATCGCCTGCGCGATGTATGCGGCTTTTTACATGTCGCACGGCTCGTACTACCCCTACATCACGCTGTATTACAAGAGCATCGGCATTACAGTCGAGCAAATCGGCACGATTTCTGCCATCGGGCCTCTTTGCGCCCTGCTGGTGCAGACGCTTTGGGGGCGCTTTGCCGATAAGACCGACCGCCGCCTGGTCTGGATGCTGACGCTGGGGCTTTCTGGCGGGGCGATGCTGCTTTATTACCTAAACAGCTCTTTTTTATACGTTTTTTTGCTTTCAGGGCTGTACGTGCTGGTTGCCACATCCTCGCAGCCGCTGATGGACACGATCGCCCTGGACTTCTGCGCAGAAAGCGGCTACCGCTTTTCGCCCATCCGCTTAATTGGCACCTTGGGCTTTGGCGTGATGCCGCTCTTCATCGGCGGCCTCATGCAGCAGGACCTTCGCAACATCTTCCCGATCTACGCTCTGTTTTGTGCCATCGCGGCCGCAATCGGCGCCTTCATGCCAAGGGGGCATGAAGTCCGTGCCGCAGGAAAGAAAGAAGGCAAAATCGGAGAGAAAAAAGGCGAAAAAGGGCAGCTTGCCCGCATTTTGAAGGACCCGGTGGTGCTATTCATCCTCTGCATGAATTTCGTGATTGGCACCTGCATGGCGGCCGTGAACTTTTTACCCGTTTATGCCACCGACATGGGCGTGAGCGCGGACCTTGCGGGTAAGCTCAGCACCGTTTCTGCGGCCGGTGAGATCGTGCTCTTTCTCTTCGTCGATCGCTTGCTCAAGCGCTTCAGGGCAGAAAGCATCATGCTCTCAACCTTGTTTTTTACTGCGGCCCGGATGCTGATCGCTTACCTGGCCGGCTTTGCGCCGTCTGGCGGCGTCTTTCTCGCGCTTTGCGCCTCGCAGGCCTTCCACTCGCTTTCTTTCATCATGCTGTATTACTGCGCGGCGCAAAGCATCCACCGCCGCGTGCCAAGCGACTTCAAGGCCACCGCGCAGACCATGGTTTCAATGGTATCGATGGGGCTTTCGCGCATGGTGGGTTCGCTGCTCACGGGCTACTTAGGCGATGCCTTCGGCCTGCAGAATACCTTCCTCTTTTTTGCGATTTTCGCGCTCGTCCTCTTCGCGCCGGTGTTTTGGCTATATCGCAGGTCCTTGCGCGGGTGGAAAGAGGCGGCTTAATCATAACTCAACATTCAGGCGCCGCGTCGCGCTTGATTTTTTTAGGAGTTGCCTCTAACATTAGAGAATAATCGCTTTGGCTTAGCGATAGCGCACGTGCCCGCCCGTCATGCGGAAGGCGGGCGTTAGGCCCAGGGACTGGGCCGTGCGGATCGACGCCTCGTTATCGCCCTCGCAGCGGTAGAGGGGCACGAACCCGGCCTGCCCAATGAGGCAGCAAAGTTCAAAGACCGCCTGCTTGGCCAGCTGCCGCCCGCGATGAGCGGGGTGGGTCAGCACGCTGATCTCGGCCAGGCCGCCATAAAGCTCCGCGCCGACCGCGCAGACGAGCTGGCTGTCTTCGATGACGCCATAGCAGAAGGCGTCGCGCAGATCAACGCCGCCCAGCGCCCATTCGCGCGGGGAAACGGCCCTGCGAAGCCCTGCGATCGCAGGCAGATGCCGGGAACTGAGCTTGACAAGGCTCCTTTGCTCAGCGCTTGCCGGTTTAGCCCCAAAATAGCCCAAGACCTCTTCTTTTTTGGAGCTGGCGCCGGGCTCAAAGGCGAAGTGCAGCAAATCATCATAGCTTTTGGGGCGCTTTCGCAAAATAGGCGCAATCGCATCCTCCAGGCCGGGGGCCAGGGCGCATAACTTGGCTCCGCTGAGGAATTCATAAAAGCAGAGCGGGTACTCCGGCGAGAGCTCCTCGTCGATCAGGGCGGAATAGGGCTGAAAGCTCAGGCCGCGGGCCCTTAGATACAGGGCGGTGAAGTCGGCGTTCGTCATGAGGATTCCCCTTCGTCATTCATTTTGCGTATCATTGGCTGGATGACAGCCTTAGATTTTAAGGAGGCTAACAAAATGCGTGTGAAAGTGTATTATGCCGGCGACAAGCCCTGTATTCAAGAGGTCGCCATCGCCATCTCCGAGGAATTGAAGAGCAGTTCCATCCCGCTGCCGCCCTCCTATCCGCCTGAAAACCTGGCCCTTGCCTTCATCGGCACCCAGGCAAAGGGCAAGAAGCCCGACCAGCGCGCGGCGGAGTTCATCCGGATGCTCGACAAGAAGCGCGTCGAGAGCGCCGC
>JAITTC010000003.1 GCA_031287285.1 Christensenellaceae bacterium | reverse complement strand
CCGCTACGCTCGGCCGCGGGGAGCTGACCGGGGCTAGCCTAGGAGCCCTGGCGGCGAGTGCGAGCGTGAAACAGGGCGCGTTTCTGGCGCGCTGGCATGGGAATTTTGAGGGGGCATCGCGGTTTGATCGGCTCTCGAGGTATGCGTGGGACAGGACCTCATCCTTCGCCGCCACGAGGAGCTGACCGGGGCCAGTCCTAAGGCCCTAGCGATAGCGAGAGGCGGGCGTGAAACAGGGCGCGTTTCTAGCGCGCTGGCATAGGAATTTTGAAGGGCATCGCGGTTTGATCGGCTCTCAAGGCATCGAGCGGAACAAGGCTTCATCCTTTGCCGTTCCCGGTTGCGCGAACTTGAGCGGGGCATCGCGGGTTGATCGGCTCTCGGGGCATTGAACGGGGCAGAACTGCATCCTTTGCCGCTACGCTCAGCCGCGGGGGGCTGACCGGGGCTAGCCTAGGAGCCCTGACGGGGGGCGAGCGTGAAACAGGGCGCGTTTCTGGCGCGCTGGCATGGGGATTTTGAGGGGGCACCGTGGGTTGATCGGTTCTCGAGGCATTGCACGGAGCAAGACTTCATCCTTTGCCATTCCCGGTCGCGAGAACTTGAGCGGAGCGCTGCGGTTTGATCGGCTCTCAAGGCATTGCGCGGGGCAGGACTTCACCCTTCACCGCCACGCGCGGCCACGAGAACTTGAGCGGGGCAACAAAAGGGCCCTGGTGTGGGGCGAGCGTGAAACAGTGCGCGCATTTGGCGCGCTGACATGGGAATTTTGAGCGAGGCATCGCGGTTTGATCGGCTCTCGAGGCATTGCGTGGGGCAAGGCTTCATTTTTTGCCGCTCCCGGTCGCGAGAACTTGAGCGGAGCACTGCGGTTTGATTGGCTCTCGAGGCATTGCACGGGGCAAGACTTCATTCTTTGTCGTCACGCCCAGCCGTAAGAAGATGACCGGGGCTAGCCTAGGAGTCTGGCGGCGAGTGCGCGCGTGAAACAGGGCGCGTTTCTGGCGCGCTAGCATGGGAATTTTGCGCGGGCATTGCGCGGGCAGGACTCATCGAGGGGCTAGAGTATATTTGGGGCAAAACGGCTCTCGAGGCATTGCGCGGAGCAGAACTTCATTCTTTGCCGCTCCCGGTCGCGAGAACTTGAGCGGAGCGCCGCGGATTGATCGGTTCTCGGGGCATTGCACGGAGCAGGACTTCACCCTTCACCGCCACACGCGACCGAAAGAAGCTGACCGAGGCTGGCCCAAGGGCCCTGGTGTGGGGGCGCGCGTGAAAGAGGGTGCGTTTCTGGCGCGCTGGCATGGGAATTTTGAGGGGGCATTGCGGTTTGATCGGCTCTCAAGGCATTGCGCGGAGCAAGGCTTCATCCTTTGCCGTTCCCGGTCGCGCGAACTTGAGCGGGGCATTGCGGTTTGATCGGTTCTCAAGGCATCGCGGGGCAAGACCTCATTCTTCGCCGCCACGAGGAGCTGACCGGGGCTAGTCCTAAGGCCCTGGCGAGAGGCGGGCGTGAAACAGGGCGCGTCTTTAACGCGGCGGGGTGGGAATTTTGAGGGGGCGTCGCAGTTTGATCGGCTCTCGAGGCATCGCGGGGCAAGACCTCATCCTTCGCCGCCACGCGCTGCCACAAGAAGCTGACCAGGGCTATCTATAAGGACCCTCGCATGGGCGCATCTAGGGAAAGTGCGTGCGCGGCGGCGCCAAGAAGCGCATGAGGCGGATGCCAAGTGCCGGCAGCGCCTGAAAAATCCCTAATCCGGCAGGTTTTCGCCCAAAATCCTCGCCCAGTTGCCATAAAGGATCTTTTCTGCCTGCCTTGCCGGCAGGCCGCTTTTTTCGAGCGCTTTTACGAGGTTTGGCAGATCCTCGACGCGGCGGAGTCCCTCGGGCGTCGAGGGAATGCCGTCGAAGTCCGAGCCCAGCGCGGGCAGATCCTCGCCGCCGATGTCCAAAACGTGCAGGATGTGGCGCGCCACGTCTTCCACCGCGGCCTCCGCCTGCTCTTCGCGCAAAAAGGCGGGGAAGAAGTTCACCCCCACCACGCCGCCCCCTTCTGCCAGCGCGCGAAGCTGCTTGTCGTCGAGATTTCGCGGATGCGCGCAAAGCGCCCCGGCCGAGGAATGCGAGGCGACCACGGGCCGCTTGCAGGTCTCCAGCGCCTGCCAAAAGCCGGCCGTTGAGGCGTGTGAAACATCGACGAGCCCGCCCAGGGCCTCCCAAAGGGCCACGGCTTCGCGGCCCAGGGCGCTGAGCCCCAAGCGGTTTTCGCCGATGCCGCCGCAGAAGGGGTTATCGTTGTTCCAGCTCAGACCGAAGAGCCGCGCGCCGCGCCCATGGAAGAAGCGCAGGCGCTCCGGGTCGCCCTCGAGCATGTCGGCGCCCTCAAGCGAGAGCATCAGGCCAAAATCGCCGCTTTTAAGCAGCTCTTTGAGCGCCTTCCCGCTTTGTATCAGCGGCGCTGGGCAGAGCGCGAGTTCCCCTTCGAGCCGCTCAAGCTGGCGCAGCGCCTCTGCGAAGGGCTTGTTTTCGGCGCTGGGCCTTGCAAAGAGCGACAGAACCTGCAGCCCGGAGCCAAGCGCCCTCGCGCGGGCTAGGCCGAAGTGGCCGCCGCTCTTTAAGACGCCGCCGTTTGAGAGCGCGTCCGAGTGGCCGTCAATCCAGGTCAGCTTCATGCCCATTCCCCCTTGTTTAGCCCAATATCCCTATGCAAAAGGCCCGCGAAGGATTCCGCGGGCCCCTTTTGATTCAGGCGAAGGATCAAATTCCCTTGGCGAAGGCCTCGCCAAAGGCCCGCGCGGCGGCAAGATCGCCCTGGGTTGGGACGAAGCAAACCTTGAGCTGCTGCTCGAACACCGCGCACTTCAGCGACTGAAGCCTTTCGCTGAGGTGGGGCACCGCTTCGCCGCTCCAGCCAAAGGAGCCGAACAGCGCCACGGGCCGCTTTTGGATGTTGATCGCGTCGGCCAGGGAAAGGAGCTGCCAGGCAGGCGGCACGGCCTCGCGGTTGATGGTTGGCGAGCCGATCAAAAAGGCGTCGCTGCCGTTCATCTCTTCCGCCAGGGCGTTCAAATCGTGCTCGATGATGTTGTAAAGCGGCACCTCCGCATCCGGAATGGCGCCAAGAACGCCCTCGCGCACGGCCTGCGCTAGGCTTTTGGTGTTGCCGTAGGCGCTGCAATAGAAGATGGGAATCCTCGCGGGGCCCGCCTGCTTTTCGGCAGACCAGCTCTCGTAGAGTTCCAGCACGCGGCCGAGGGCGCCGTCCTTCGTCAGAACCGGGCCGTGGGAAGTGCAGACCGTGTCGAAATCGAGGGCTTTGAGCTTTTGCAGCCCGGCGCGCACATAGGGCGCGAAGGGGCCGAAGATGCAATCGTAATAGTATTTCAGGGCGGCAAAATACTCGGGCGCGTAGAGGATCTCTCGATCGAGCACGCCGGGCTCGCAGTAATGCGCGCCCAGGAAGTCGCAGCTGAAGACCGTCTTTTCTTCCGGCAGGTAGCTGAAGATGGAATCCGGCCAGTGCAAGAACGGCGCGCTGATGAATTGAAGCGTCTTGCCGCCCAAATCGAGGCTGTCGCCATCGCGGACGATGCTCGGCTTGAAATCCTCGCGGTTGACGATGTTCTTGAGGTAAATCGCGGCTGCCTGGCTGGCCAGAACCTGCAGATTCGGGTACCTTTCTAAGAGGCAGGCTACGGAACCGCTATGATCCGGCTCCACGTGGTTTAAGATGAGATAATCGGGCGTGCGGCCCTCGAGGGCCTCTTCCAGCCCCTCGCCATACAGGCGCGAAAAGCTGCGGTGCGACGCTTCGATGATGGCCGTTTTTTCCGCGCCCTTGACGACGTAGGAATTGTAGCTCGTGCCGTACTCCGTGCGCATGATGACATCAAAAACCCTCATCCCCGGGTTTAGGATTCCGGCGAAGTTGATCGAAGGCTTGATTTTCTTCATTTTGGATCCTCCTGCTTGGGCTTTGGCCGTTTCTTTGCCACTATGATACTATTTTGGGCCGAAAAGCGCAAGTTTTGCCTTGCGGGGGAGGGCGAAGGCTTGTTATACTCTCTTCATCAAGTCTTAACCTTGAAGGAGGTGGCCCTGAACATGGACGGACTGGGAATGCACATGGGCAATCTTTCGCGGCTTTCGAGCGCGAAGACGAGATCGGTAAGCCCCGAAAACTTCAGCGGCGAAAAGGGCTTAGGAGGAAGGGCGGTCAGCGGCGAGGGCGCGAGGGCAGCTCGCGACCTTGGGCAGGGCTGGAAGGTTTCGCCCTGCGTCAGGATCGCCCCGGGCGAAACCTTTACCCTTTGCGACATCGAGGGGCCTGGCGCGATTCAGCATATTTGGATGACGCCGACCGGCAGCTGGCGGCACGAGATCCTTCGCGCCTATTGGGACGGGCAGGCGCAGCCCTCGATCGCAGCGCCCGTGGGCGATTTCTTCGCCTGCGCCTATAAGGAGCCCTTCAGCCAGCTTTCTTCCCTGGCGGTTTGCGTAAACCCGGGCAGCGCCTTCAACTGCTATTGGGAAATGCCCTTCCGCAAGCGCTGCAGGATCACCCTTGAGAACATCTCGCAGGAGGAAATGACGCTCTTTTACCAGATCGATTACTGCCTGACCGAGATCCCCGAGAATTGCGCGTATTTTCACGCGCAGTTCCGCAGGGTCAACCCGCTGCCCTATAAGCAGGACTACACCATCCTCGATGGCGTGAAGGGCAGGGGGCAGTATGTGGGCAGCTACCTCGCCTGGGGCGTCAACAACAACGGCTGGTGGGGCGAGGGCGAGATCAAGTTCTTCATGGATGGCGACGGCGAGTCCCCGACGATCTGCGGCTCGGGCACCGAGGACTACTTCTGCGGCTCATAT
>JAITTC010000266.1 GCA_031287285.1 Christensenellaceae bacterium | reverse complement strand
AAGTTCTCTTCCGCGCGTCTATGCGGCGGGGGATATTCGCAGGGGCTCGCCAAGGCAGATTCTCAGCGCCGCGGCCGACGGCGCGCTCGCCGCGATGAGTGCCGCGAGGGATCTGACCAACGATACATAAAAGGTGGGATAGCTTATCGCCAGGCTGTTTGGAACCGATGGCGTTCGGGGCGTCGCCAACGAAACGCTCAATTGCAAGCTCGCCTATGAGCTTGGCCGCGCCGGAACGGCGGCCCTTGCCAAGGCAAATCGAAACCCTCTCGTGCTCGTGGGGCGCGACACCAGGATTTCGGGGGATATGCTCGCCTGCGCGCTGATGGCAGGCCTCTGCGCCAGCGGCGCCGAGATCCTGGATCTGGGCGTCATCACGACGCCCGGTGTGGCGCTGCTTTTGCAGGCATACAAGGCGGATGCGGGCGTGATGATCACCGCCTCGCACAACCCCTTTGAGCATAACGGGATCAAGTTCTTCGATAAAGACGGCTTTAAGCTGCCGGATTCGCTCGAGGATGAGATCGAAGAGCTGATTCGCGCGGGCGTTGACCTGCTGCCTGCCGCGAAAGGCCGCCAAATCGGCCGCATCAGGCCTTGCGAAAGCGCCGCGGGCGATTACATTGCCATTTTGAAGCGGCAGACGGGAGCCGACCTTTCAGGTCTTAAAGTCGTGCTCGATTGCGCCAACGGATCGGCCAGCCGAATTGCGCCGCGCCTGTTTGCGGAGCTTGGCGCGGAGCTGATCGCCATTCATGCGGAGCCAGACGGGGTGAACATCAACGATCGGTGCGGCTCTACCCACCTGGAATCGCTAAAAAAGGCCGTTCTTGATCATCATGCCGACGCGGGCCTTGCTTTTGACGGCGATGCCGACCGGCTGCTCGCCGTAGACGAAGCGGGGGAGGCGCTGCTGGGCGACCATATCCTGCTGATTTGCGGGCAATGGCTAAAGGCGCAGGGCAAGCTCAAGGGAAACACGGTGGTTTCCACGGTGATGAGCAATATTGGCCTGGATGTCGCCATGAAGGGAAGGGGCATAGAGCTTCTGCGCGCGAATGTGGGCGACCGTTATGTGCTCGAAAAGATGCGCGAGGGTGGCTATTCCCTAGGGGGAGAGAATTCGGGCCATGTCATCTTCCTCGACCATAGCCCCACGGGGGATGGAATCTTGACCGGCATTCAGCTTTTGCGGGCCCTGAAACAGGCCAAAGAAGAAGATAAAAAAACGCTTTCGGCTTTAGCCGGTGAATTGACGATCTTCCCGCAGGTTCTGCTGGGCGTTCAGGTCGAAAACAGCCAAAAAGAAGCCTGCCTGCAGGATAAGGCCGTCAAGGAAGCCATTCAAAGGGCAAAAGACGCTCTGGGGCAGCGAGGAAGGGTGCTGGTGCGCCCATCGGGAACAGAGGCCTTGGTGCGCGTGATGGTCGAAGGGCCGGAGCTTGCGCAGGTCGAGGCTCTGGCCGAAGGCCTGGCAAGGCTCATAGAAGAGAGGGCTTGCTAAAGCCCCCAAAAACGATTAAAAAGAAGCCTTCGGCATGCACCGAAGGCTTCTTCATTCAGACCTTTTTATTGGGGCGGGGCGTTGTAGGCCAGCATGACCTGCGCCTGCATATCCGCATTGACCGAGTTGCCGCCGTGCGTGCGGGAGTTATAGAAGTGGATGCAGAACTGGCCCGCGAAATTGTTGGACTTGATGTTTTCGCCGCCGTGAGGCATCCCGTTCATGGCGGCTGCATAGATCACGCCGTCGATCTCGATGTGAACCGCCCGGGCTGACCAGGTGCTGACGTGATTGAAGATCTTAAAGTACGTCGCGGAATCGGCGGCGGTGAGGGGCTCCGCGTCCAGATGGTTTTCGCCGCCAAAGCGGGCGATCTTGAAGCTTAGGCCCGTCAGCACGTCGGTGACGGTGGCGACCTGGCCGCGCTTGTAGTGGCTGTTGATATAGCCAGACCACCAATCCTCCAGCACGACCCGGCCGCTGCCGCCGGATGGCGAGGCAGGCAGGGGCGCCGGGAGCGGTTTGTCGCTGGTGCCGCTGAGGTTTACGCTTGCAGGGACGCTGGCGCTTGGCGCTTCCGCCCTCTTTGCCGCGATGGCGCTGAGGGTCAGGTTACCGGCCACACCGTCGGAACTTAGCCCGCATTCCTTTTGAAACTGCTTCAATGCCTTGTAGGTGGCGTCGCCGAAGTAGCCTGTGGCGCTTGCCTTCAGGTATCCAAGGGCGATCAGATCCTTTTGCAGGGTTTTTACCGCCTCGTTTTCGCTGCCATAGCTAAGCTGGGCGCCGGAAGCGCTCGAGCCGGCCGAGCTCCCCGCAAGCTGCGCATAGGCTTTGTCGAGCAGATCCAGCGTTTTGGCGCCCGCTACGCCGTCGTCGCTCAGGGCATTGCGCGCCTGGAACTTCTTCACGGCGCTTTCGGTCATCGCGCCGAAAAAGCCAGTGCAATCGCCCGAAAAATACGAAAGCGCCTTGAGTTTTTCCTGCAAGGTCTTGACTGCCGCACCTTCCGCCCCTTTTTTCAGCCCGGTCGCATCAAACTCTTCCGGAACGGAAAAAGAGAGAGGGCTGCTTGAGGAAGGGGAAGTCTTCGCCGCAATGGCGCTTTGCGTCCTCTCGCCGGCCACTCCGTCATCCTTTAGGCCGTTTTCCTTTTGAAAGGCCTTTACGGCGCTCTGCGTGGCGCTGCCGTAATAGCCGGTCGCGCCCGTTTTGAGATAGCCAAGCGCGATCAAGGACTTTTGAAGGCCTTCGACCGCCGGGCCTTCGCTGCCCTTTTCGAGCACTTTTTGCGAAGAAGCTTCATCGGAGGGGAGAAGGAAGAGGTATTGCTTGGAAACATAGCCGGTTTGGGAGCCGTATTTAACTTGGATCCAATTCGTTTGCACGGAAAGGACCTCAACCGCCGCATCTTTTTTGATCGTCGTTAAAGCCTTGGTATTCGTGCCTGCGCCCTGCCTTAAGATGACGTTGCTCATCGCCAAGGCTGTTTGGCCGGAGCTTGCCGCAAAAGAGGGGGCGCCCCAAAAGGCCAAGACCAGGCAAGCGCTTACAAGCATAAAAAGGAGACGCTTTATAGTAGAACATGGTCTGTTTTTCATCGGACTCCTCCAGCGTTTTTCGCTAAAACAGGGCTTTTTCTGGATGTGGGGTAAAACCCTGCGTGTAAATACATTGACAATTATAAAGAGCTTCGCCAAAAAGTGCAAGGCTGGCGCGAGTGATTTAACCGACTGCGTACAACTTTGAAACGGCATGGCAACAAAACACGGTCGGTTATTTTGCATAACCGGCCGCGAATTTTGGGGCATAAAAAAGGGTTAAAGCTTTAAGTTCAGCATCATTCCGCTGCCTTGACCGTCGCAGGGCCTGGAATGAAAGCCCAGCTTTTCGTAAAAGCCTTCTTTGTCAGCGGTGGCCATTAGGCCGATTGAAACGCAGCTGCCTGGAAGGCTGCATTCGCGGACGTTTGCGAGAAGCTTCTCGACGATCGCCCTGCCGATGCCACGCCCCTGGAACTGCGGCGCGACGACGACATCCTGCAAATACCAGATGATCGCGCCGTCGCCGACGAGACGGCCCATTCCGGCGATTTCGCCGCCGCAAAGCGCCAAAACAGAGCAAAGCGATGCGCCCAGCGCGCGTTTGACCTGCATCTTTTCGCGTTCTGGCAGGCCAACAGAGCGGCGAAGCGCCATAAAGCTCGCCACATCGAGCTCGTCTTCTAGAAGGAGGAGTTCATCTTGCAGGGAAGGCTTGGGCATCAAACTTCATTCACCCTTTTACGTTTAAAATTCATGCAAACCGGCCAATATCGGCCTAATTCGCGAAGGGAAAACGCATAATTATTCTTATATTGTGAGTATAGCACTCCTCCATCGATTTGGCAAGCTCTTTTTTGAAAAACGATTGAAGGGTCTTGTTTTTTCCGCCGGCCGTCTATTTTGATGCTTTGCTGCATAGCCAT